>JAJFLN010000656.1 GCA_021772705.1 Candidatus Cloacimonadota bacterium
GGGGGAGACAAGACAGGTCCTCACACAAAATCAATGCCTGCCTCGGATGGTTCACGCCGTTCGAGGCAGTTT
This sequence comes from Candidatus Cloacimonadota bacterium, assembly GCA_021772705.1. GTDB lineage: Bacteria > Muiribacteriota > UBA6191 > JACPRK01 > JACPRK01 > OFTM100. The sequence continues at coordinate 73 of JAJFLN010000656.1, forward strand.
TTTTGAGCAGCGCTGGAATGTATATACGTTCCGGCGCTACTGCCATCTTTGCTCTCTCGTGAATCGAGACCCCGTGGTGATTTGCTGGCGGAAAGTAGCATCGCGGTGACCTCCTATCAACGGTGGCCTTCGGCCATCCCTACGGGCAAACCGTTGACAGAAGGACCCCACGACGCTGCGAAAGAGCCATCAAATCATCCACGGAGGTCTCTCATGTTCACTCTTTCCAAACCAGAAATCAGACAGCTACTCTCGGCCATCAACCTGCGCTCGCCATTCGGTCAGCGCGATTATCTACTCATCATGTTCTTGTTCCAAACCGGTCTGAGGGTGGGTGAGTGCTCGGGTCTGATCGTCACCCACGTCGCCACCAGGGATGGAAATTCTAGGCAGCGTCTTCAGTTGCCAGCGTTCATATGCAAGGGATCTCGCGGTCGGGTTATCGTCTTAAATCAGACTGCCAGGGCTTGTGTCGAAAAACTGCTGGCGTTCAATCGGTCTCGGGGTTTCTCGGTGGCTCCAGCGGCTCCGTTGTTCCAGAATCGCAAACATGGTCCGTTGTCCGTGCGATCGATCCAGAAACTCATCAAGGGTTACAGGGAGGCGGCGGATCTAGATGTCTGTGCCACTCCCCATTCCTTTCGTCACTCTCATGCGTCGGAGTTGTTGGCTGCTGGTGCTACTCTTCCGGCTGTGCAGTCCTTGCTTGGGCACCGAAATATTGCGAGTACTCAAGCTTATGTTCACGTTTCAGATGCTCAGCTCACTGAGGCTGCGGCTCTCATCGGATGACCGATCTTGGCCGGGCTTGTCCCGGCCTCTTCCTTGGGCGCTCCGGCTCTGGCCGTAAGGCCAGAACGGAGTGCACCGCCCGCAGGGCGGCTCTTCGACCTCCCAGCTATCTCGCGGGGAATTCGGGGTGGGGTGGAGCTTTCACTCAGCCGCGAAGCGGCCCCATGATGTGGTCACACGCGAGTTCTCCGCCAGCCTAAGGTTGCAGTTTGCACCCAGGCCTCTTGGGGTTTCTCGTTTGCTCCCAGGTCTCCAGTGGGAGTTCGATCTTTTTGAAAAAGAGCGAACTCGAGCTAAGCTCGAGTTGGTTTGTTCAGGAGGCGATGGCTGACTGTATTCGATGCTCTCGCACGACGATGTTCATAAGCCTAATCAGTGCTTCTTTGTCTTTGTCCGGCAATTGTTCGACCTCACCGAGTAGACTGAGCAATCGGGGGTCCTTGAGAGCCCCTGTGTTGGAAGAGTCTGTCATGCCAAGAAGTTCGCTGGCCCCGATCTCCAATGCGTCCGCAAGCTTCTTTAGCGTGCTCTTTCTGGGCTCAGCCTTCCCGCTTTCATAGCGGCTGATATTCTGCTTGTTGATCCCAACCTGTTCGGCAAGCTCGGCTTGCGTGAGGTCTTTTAGTCTTCGGTATTTCCGGATTCTCTCGCCGATGGTCATAACAGCATGATATCCGTTTGGGTGGCACTGTTCAAATGGCTTATGGAATCTCTTAAAGCCAAAGGGTTTACTTTGTATAAGTTTGTATAGTAGTTTTAGTACTAAAGATATCCATCTATGTTTCTTTTTGCAATTCTCACCCAGAAAGGATTCCCAGTGAACCCGAATGACCAATGGCGTCTTCTCGCCGAACAGTTCTACAGTATCCGCTGCCTCGTTCAACTCAATAGTCTCCCCGAAGATTATCAGCCCAAAGATCTCGAGCAGGCACTGGCCAGAGAATGCCTCAGTCGAACCCAGCGCTCTGTGGCGAACTTCCTCTTGCACATCTGGGACCGTTCCCACTTCTGCTTTGAGTTGGCCCAGATTGTGGACTGGGACAGAGACGACAAGAAGGCTCTTGGGGATTGGTTCAACGGCTGCACCCTCGGTGTAGGCTGTCGGTACTTCTAGGTGAACGATTACAACCGAGCAGACCTCGAGCACCTCAAATCTCAAGTAGATCTGGCCGAGCTGATGCGCTCTTCCGGTCTCGAACTCAAGGCGGTGGGCAAGAACCTGTTGGCCTGCTGCCCCTGGCACGATGACAAGGAAGCGTCGCTAGTGGTGAACCCGGCCAAGCAGCTCTACAACTGCTTCGGCTGCGAGGCCAAAGGAGATGTGCTGAGTTTTCTGCAGGCCCAGGAGAAGCTGACGTTCCCAGAGGCAGTGCAGCGGCTCAAGGATCTCAGTGGAGAGACGTCATCCACAGCAGCAGAAAAGCCAGCTCGAGGAGACCCAGACCGATTCCGCGGTGGGCTGACCCGGGACCAGTTGCTGGAAAAGGTGAGCAAGCACTACCAAGAGGCCTTCGAGCGCTCGAGCGAAGCCAAGGACTACCTGAAGAGCCGCAAGCTCTGGGACCTGGATCTGTATGAGGGTTTCAGGGTCGGTTACTGTGATGGTTCGTTGCTGAAGACTCTGCCGCCCAAGGGTGGGCCGATTCGTGAAGCCCTCACTGAAATCGGAATCCTGAACGCCAAGGGACGAGAACATTTCCTCGGTTGTTTGGTGGCTCCGTTGTCGCACCCGAACCAGGGCATGGTGGGGATGTATGGACGCCGGCTCAATCCTAAAGCCAAGGTCCGCCATATGTTCTTGCCTGGCCCAAAGCGTGGGATCTTTGGGGTCCAGAACTTGGAGGGAGCTGAACACTTGTACTTGGCTGAAGGCGTGCTCGATGCGATGTCGCTGTGGCTGGCGGGGCTACGCCCAGTGAGCTGTGTTCACGGCACCAGTGGTGTCACCCCGGATCTGGAGCAGTTCTTGCGCAAGTCATCGGTGCGAGAGTTGCGAGTCTGTTTTGACAGTGACAGAGCCGGAACTGACGGTGTGGAACGATTGTGCGAACAGCTCGGAGACCGGTTCAAAATCAGCAAGGTTTTGCTCCCCGCAGGGGACCCTAACGACATCCTAACCCGAGAAGGGCCGGAGGTGCTGCGGAGCTTCGCCAAGTGCCTGCAACCTGTAACCGAGGAGCCTGGCGGCCCCGATGAGGAACTCCCTATCACCGAAACCACGGACCGTGGATTCAGCCTGGCCTTCCCCGATGTGCGCTACGAAGTCACTCCTCGCCCACCATACACCGGACGCCTCAAAATCGTCATCCGAGGAGAACGGGATGGACCCACCCAACCAAGTGAACGGGCGCAGCCCAAGCCCAAGTTTCTGGACCGTTGCGATCTGGTGAGTTCCCGATCTCGCTCGGAGACTTTGCGAGGAATGTCCCAGCAGCTCTCTCTGGAACGTGAACGTACGGAGCACCACCTGAGAGAGATCCTCGACACCACCGAAGAGTGGGTCGCCGCCATCGGCGGCGCCACGGGGCCCAAGGACGCGGAGCCTCCAGAGCTGACCGACGCCGACAAGGCCGAAGCTCTAGAGTTCCTGACTGCACCAGACCTAGTGAGCCGGCTGCAAGCCGATATGGAGGCGCTGGGATACATCGGCGAGGAGCGCGGCAAACTGCTGCTCTACATGGTAGGGCTGTCACGAAAGCTTGAGAACCCACTGTCGGCCATCGTGAGATCCCAGAGTGGTGCTGGCAAATCCGGGATGGCTCACCTCATTGCTTCGATGACTCCGCCCGAGGATGTGGTCCATTATTCCAGGCTCTCACCGCAGGCTCTGGTGTACGCCAAGAAGGACGCTTACAAACGGAAGCTCTTGACCATGGAAGAACGGGTGGGCAGCGAATCCTCGGATTACTACATCCGCATCATGCAGTCGGCCCACGTCTTACGCCAGGCGGTGCCTGTGCAAGACCCGGTGACTGGTCGCATGGAGACTCAGGAGTTCGAGGTTGAGGGTCCGATTGCGTACATTGAAACCACCACCGAGAGCTACATCAACCAAGAGAACGCCAACCGTTGCTTTGAGATCTATCTCGATGAGAGCCAGGACCAGACCCAGCGGATTCAGGAGCGGCAGAGAGTTTCGCGGGAGGCCATCCGCCTGGAGAAAGTGAGCTCCCAAGCCATCCGCACTCGTCATCACAACGCCCAGCGCATGCTAGAACTGGTCCACATCGTGATCCCTTATGTTCGACTGTTGACGTTTCCAACGAAGTGGCTACGCACCCGGCGAGACAACGAGCGGTTCCTGTGTCTCATCGAAGCCTCTGCCCTGCTGCATCAGCACCAGCGAGTAGAGAAGACAGTGAACGGCCCCCAGGGCGAAGTCATTCGTTACATCGAGGCCAACCTGGACGACTACCGTCTGGCCTACGAGCTGGCCAAGGATGTTTTGCGTGACACCTTGCACGAGCTGTCGGTGTCGGCCCGGGATCTGCTGGAGGTGGCCAAGACCTTCGACTGTGGAGCCTTCACCAGGCGTCAGCTGCGCAACAAAACTAGGTGGCCACAGCGCCGGCTTCTGAGTACACTCAACGAGCTAGTGGAGATGGAGTATCTGGGCGCGGTTGGCCAACAGGGAGCCACCTATCAATACACGGTCGTCCTGGAGAACTCGGAGCAGCCGTCTCCAGTGCGGGATTTGGTGCACCCTGACGAGCTAGCCAAGAAGCTCGCCGACAGTGGCTAAAACTTAGATCACTTGTTCCAACTTTGATCATTTGCACCCCGGTAAAGTTCAGCGGCGTGGTTACGCCGGGCAAGGGGCCTTCACGCCCACTTTAACACTTTAACGCACCCCCCTGACCCTTTATATCAGTTCTATGAATACAACCAACGAAGAGGAAAAGTAAGTTGGCTATGGCCTCATCACAATCGCATAAATATCAGATCATCTATGGAGAAGTGTTCTTCATAGCTACCACTGCGTGGGCTCGTTCTGCGTGCGGCGCTGTGCGCACCAGTTCTCGGTGGGTGGCCTGATGGACTTTGAGCTGTGGCGGGACCGGTTCACTTCGCACCTCCAGGCCTGCGGGCGCAGGGAGCGCACCATTGGTGGTTACGTTGCAGAGCTGCGGTTGTTCCTCGTGTTTTTGAGCGAGAGAGGCTTGGGTTCACCCCACGAGATTCGACGTGAGGACGTGGAGGCGTATCAAGTCAGTCTCTATCACCGGCGCAAGCCTGATGGTCGTCCGTTGACCCTTAGCACCCAGGCCTCCAAGATGTCAGCGGTGCTGATGTTCTTGCGGTTTCTCTATCGCTCGCAGGTATTACTGAGGGACCCCGGCCGAGAGATTCTCTTGCCCAGGCCTCCGCGTCGTGTTCTACCTGAGCTGCCGACAGTGGATGAGGTCTTGAGGCTTCTGGAGGTGCCTGATGTGGAGACTCCGCTGGGGTTACGAGACCGCGCGATTTTGGAGCTGTTCTACTCGAGTGCCTTGCGCAACAGTGAGCTGCGACTTTTGAGGTTAGGGGATGTAGACCTGGCCAGACTCACGGTGAGGATTCGTGACGGCAAAGGCGGTCACGCCAGGGTTGTCCCACTCGGTGAACCCGCCGCGATCTGGGTGGAGCGATACCTCGACCGAGGCCGAGGCTTTCTCTTGCGCGACCGCGAGCATGGATTCTTATTTTGCTCTCGCCGTGGACGACCGCTTCGAGTGGAGCCCTTGAGCAGGATGGTGGACAAGTACGCTCAGGCCGCCGGGCTCGAAAAGCATGTGACACCCCACATCCTGCGCCACTGTTGTGCCACTCACATGCTAGCCAACCAGGCCCGGCTGCGACACCTTCAGGAGCTTCTGGGCCACGCCTCAGCGGAGTCCACCAAAGTCTACACCCGGGTCAACTTCTCGGACCTGCGTGAGGCCCATCAACGCTGCCACCCTCGGGAGTCTTTGGGGTGACTGAACAGATCCAAGAATTCTTGCAGAGTGTGGGCCACCGGTACAGTGAAAAATCGCTGATCCTTCACCACTACAGCCTGGGCAAGCTGGCGCAGTTCTGCCAGGAGCGCGGTCTCGAGCTGGCCGAGTTTCGAGTCGAAGAGTTGGCAGCGTTCCATCGCTGGCTGCTAGGGTGCAACATCTCCCAAGCCACTCTTTGCATCATCTTGCGTAGCGCCAGACTCTTCTTGAAGTGGGCCTACCGTACGGAGCGAATTCTGTTTGATGTCGAGACGTATGATTTTCCAGTCAAAGCGGCGACCCCTCAGAACCCACCGACGGTGCAGGTGATGCGACGGCTTTTGGAGCTGCCTGACCAGACCCCCAGGGGCCTTCGAGACCGACTACTTTTGGAGCTTCTCTACGTGCTGGGTTTGCGTCGCACCGAATGCTGCTCTTTGGACCTTGGTCACTTCAACTTCGCCGAGGCCACGGTGGTTATTACCGGCAAGGGTGGCGACGAGAGGCTGTTGCCGCTGAGTCCGGGTCTGTTCGCCACGACTCAAAACTATCTCGAGCAGGGACGAGCGCAACTGGTCAGGGGACCTGGTGAACAAGCTCTCTTGCTCAACTCCACAGGTGGCCGGCTCGATGGCGGTGTGCTCTACGCCATCGTGCGAAGGTACGGTCGAGTTCTGGGTCTCAAGCTCAAGCCACATCTTCTCCGCCATGCGTGCGCCACTCACCTCATCGAAGCTGGCATGGAACACGACCAGGTCCAGCAGCTCCTCGGGCATCGCTGCGTCAAGTCCACTCAACGCTATACCCGGATTCGCCCCTGCGAGCTAGGCAAGGAGTTCGTCGCCGCCCACCCTCGTGCTGTTGTCGAGGCGGTCGGTGATTGAGGAGCACCTCGAGAGCCTCAGGGCTTCATACTCCGAGACCACCGTCAGCATCGCCGCTGGCTGGCTGACAAAACTTGCAGAGTTTGGTGCTGACCGGGAGCTCACCGAGCTGGGTCCCCGCGAGCTGAACAACTGGCATCGGCAGCTCGCTTGGATGCCCGGCCCCAGTGGCCAACTCTATTCCCAGAACACCGTGAATCAAGCCGTGGGCGCGACCCGCCGTTTCTATCGTTGGGCCCTGGCCGAGGGACACATCAGCTCGGACCCGACCGCTGGCATTGTCACTCGAGCAGCTAAGAACACGGTCTCCTCGAAACTTGATTTCACGCCAGCTCAGACCCGTAGACTTCTGGGCTCCTTGGACCTGGAGCGCCCCACCGGTATTCGGGACAGAGCCGTGCTGGGGGTGCTGCTTGAGACCCAAATCTCGCGGCCCGCCTGCTCTCGAATCGACTTGGCCCACCTACAGCTCGACACCGGGGCACTGCTCACCCATGGCCGAAGCCAACAGATTCACAGTCTCAGCGAGGGGTTATTGGCAGACCTACAGCGCTATCTCCAGGAGGCCCGACCGCTACTGGTGACCAGTCCGTGCGAGGCACTGTTGCTCAATGTCAACGGCGGTCGTTTGTCCGGGGCCTCGATCCAGCAGCTCGTTCACTATCACCGCACCAGCTGCGGACTGTAGCCAACCTGACCTTCTCTTCTTAGTCGAGATCTGTGCCCTTGCGAGCAGGAATCGCATACCCCGTTAT
>JAJFLN010000657.1 GCA_021772705.1 Candidatus Cloacimonadota bacterium
GTCTGCCGTTTCAGCGCTTCCGCCACGGCCCGGCGAACTCGCCAGTTCTCCACGGCCAGGTGCGGCACCAGATCCTGGGCCTGATCCGTACTCAACTCGAAGCGCCTCAGCGCCGTCGCCGCCGCCACCTGCACGTCGAACTCCTCGTCCTCCAAAAGATCGATCAACAGAGGGATGATGGAGGGGTTCTCGAAACGCTCCAAGGCCCGTACGGCCCAGTATCGCAGCTCCAGACTCTCACTGGTCAGCTTGTCCAGCACGGACTTCAAGGCCGTGTCCCCTGACGCGGCCAGGGTCATGGAAGCCGAGAGTCGCAGCACACGACGATTGCTGGAAAGCAGGTCGGCGATATGCTTCACCGAATAGTCCCCGAAGCGGCCCAGGGTCTGAACGGCAGCGATGCGGATGTTCTCGTTTCGATGGCCCAGCAAGGGGATCAGGGGCTCCACGGCACCTCGGTCGCCCAGCTCGCCAGCGGCCCGGATCGCCGCCAGCAACAGGTCCGCATCCTGGCAACCGAGAAATGGAATCACCAGCCGGGCGGCGGAGCGCACCTTCAACTCCCCCAGAACCTGGAGCACCCAGTACTGCAAGTTCTTGTCTTGCCGGTGAATCGCCTTCTCGAGGATGGGCAGGCTCTGAGGCCCGATCCTCCGGACCGTTCGGGCAGCCATCTGACGCCGCTTCCATGACCGGCCCGCCATGGCATTCATGAGCTGGGGCAGCACGGAGGTGCCGAGCTTCGAGAGGGCCAGGGAGGCCCACTCGGCCACGTTGTCATTCCGGTCCGCCAGGGCCTTCATGAGGGGTTGGACTGCCCGCTTGTAGGGAAGATCATGAAAGGCCCGGGCGGCGATCATTCGCACGGAGGCGGAAGGGTCCTCCAGCTGATTCGCCAGGGCGGGATGCAGCGACGGGTCCCGCAGCCGGGCCAGGGCCTCCGTAGCCCAGTAACGCACCGGATCCGAGAGGTCCTGAAGGCAGCGGACCAGGTCCTTCTTTGCCAGGGAGGTCGGATTCTGTGCCAGAGTCTTGGCCGCCTCGGCCCGGGTGCCTGGGCGGGCATCGCGAAGCTGGCAGATGAGGATGTCGAGGTCTTCGGCCATGAAACTCCAGCCCCGCAGCCACCCCCGAACCAGCATGGCAGGGCGGTGGAGTAGGGACACTCCACTATAGGAGTTGCAGCAACGGAACGCATCCGTCAGGCATCGCGAGCGATCAGTTTAGAAACAGTACCGCCGGCACAAAATGGATTTTGTTGTAGTGGAGCTCTGCCCCACACCCCGTTGGGGGAGCCAGCTCCCCCAACCCCCCCATTGGACGGGTACGACTGAGAGTGCTGAGGAACACTTGGATGACATACGAAAGCTCGACCTGTTCACCCGGGTCCAGGGGCCAATGGCGGGAGTTCGAGGGCAGAGCCTCGTTTTCAAACATTCCTTCCACTAATTCATGGGCATTGCGTTTAGAAATAGACGCTGACCTTCGCCTCGCCGGCCACGGAACGGTAGCCCGGCTCGCCTTCCACGGTGGGCCCGGCATCGGTCAGGTCCATGGACACCTCGACCAGGGTCTCGGGGTTGATCCGGTAGTCGGCCCGGATCGTCACCTTGTCCCTCGAGCTCTCCAGCTGCCCGCCCCCGGTCCGGACTCCATCGATGGAGGAGTGCTCGTAGCGCAGCTCGGATCGAAGAGGGATGTTCTCCGGGGAGTACCGGACACCCGCTCTGGCAGTCCAGGACTCATCCAGAAAGCGTCCCCATCTGTCCTTCTTCTCGATGCCGGCCTCGGCGGTCAGGATTCGGCTCAGGATCTTCTCCACCGTGAGTCCGTGGGAGAGTTCTCGCTCGTTCACTCCCAGACCTCTGTCGTCGGCCAGGATGTCGAGGCGCTTCAAGGTGGTCGAGAGACCTCCGGCGAACGCACGCAGCAGCTCTAGCTCGCGGCTCTCCTGGTCTCGATCCAGGGCGACGGCCCGGTTGCGGGCGCCGCTGTTCCGCCAGTTGGCCAGCACCCGGAATTCCTTGGTGGGAGCGAACTTCAGGCGATAGTCGATGGCGTCATTCTCCGAGAGGGTGACGGAGCTGTCGAGCTCCTCCTCCCGGTTGGCCCGAAGCTGCAGACGATGGTCGAAGCGACGGGAAGGGCGAAAGCGAATCGTGCTGCTCCCGAGCAGTCGCAGGACCGGCTCCTTGGCGACCACGGTTCGGGGTTCGTTCGGGTCGAATCGGAGGACCGGTATCCTGGGGTCCCGGACGAAGACGACCCGGTTCCGGCGCTCTGCCTTGCCTTTCACGTCCAGGGTCAGCTTCTTGCTGGGCTCGTACCGGAACTTGATCTCTCCCGTGTTGGCCGTTACGTCAGCCTCCGTCGATGTCGACGTTGCCCGGCCCGATTCGACGCGGCGCAAGAACGACATGTTGCCCTTCAGGTGCCTTGCCGGCTTCAGGTCCAGGAGAAGCTGACCACTGCTGCTCTCACCCAGACCGGGCCGCTTCTGGTTCTCGATCGAAGCGGACCAGCCGAGCTTCTCCCCTCCCCCGGATCCGAGGCTGAGCCGCCGGTTGACGTAGTCCGTGCTGTCGATGCCGGCCAGATCGGAGTCGTTGTCCTCCTTCTCCCAGGAAGCCTGGGTGACGAGGCCGAAGAGGGCCGCGTTGAGCACGGCCGTGTCCCGATCTCTGTTCTGGTGGCCCGTGAGGCCCGCGGTCGAGAGTTCGTCCCGTCTCTCGACCTTCCGGCGAATCGCCAGGTTGGTGTCCTCCTTCAGGTTGTAGGTCAGTCCCGTCAGGAGGGCCTGGAAGTCGCTGGTAGGAAGTGCCGGGTCTTCGTCCAGGTTGGTGGTGGAGAAGTCGAGGCGCATGTTGCCCGCAAGCCGGCGGTTCAGGTCGTAGTCGGCGTCTAGGCGGGTGAGTCGCACATCCCTGAGCAGGTCGGAGCGCTCGTTCAGGCGAACGAACTCCTTCCTGCCCACGGCCTGGAAGCGGGGGCTCACTTCCTGGTGCGTCAGGTCGAAAGTGAGGCGGCCTTCCTTGCGAGCCAGGTCGAGATCGAAGGCTGTCCCCTCCTCCCGTCCTCCTCCTCCACCACCGGCCCCGGTGGCGGTCGCCTGCAGTCGGCTGGCGGCAAACTCGGCCCGGAGCAGCATGTCCTCACCCAGTCCGAACTGACCGTCCAGACCCGCCACGGTGAGGCGCGACTCCAGGGGGGCGCCGGCAGCGCCGGAATCGTTCTCGTCGTTGTTGGTCACGAAGGACAGGGCCACGTACTCGTCATCGGGTTCCCGGTCCGACGGGTCCTGCAGGCCGTCGAAGTAGTAGCGATCCCGGAGGGCCACGAGGGTTCCGGTGGAGGTGTCCTGCTTGCCATCGGCCTCGAATTCCACCGTGAGAAGCGAACTCGGCTGGATGGGCAGAAGATGGTGACGAATCAGCACGCTGCCCTCGTCGTAGTCGATGTCGTAGTCAGTTCCTCTCTGCAGCCGCCGGCTGTCGAGGAAGACCACATCGGAATTCTGTACGACCCGGATGTTCTGTTTCCCCGTATCGTCGGAGAGCAGGAACTCCTGCTCCGTACCCTGTCCCTGGAAGATCTGCCGCCGCTGCCGCCCCTCGGGCCGGGCCACCATCAGAGTCAGCAGGTGCTTTCCCATCAAGCCCGTGGCCTCCATACCGAGGGCGCGCTTGTTGTACAGGAGATACCGGGTGTCGTCCATGCCCAGGGCCATCCGGCCGGCCGTGAAGTCCCAGATGCGTCCGTCGACGCTGACCAGGAGCTTCTGATCCTCCCGGGTCTCCAGGGAGTCATCGAAGGACAGCTCCAGGCGGACATTGTCGAAGAGCTCTCCCTCCACGTCGAGGCGAAGGGACTGATCGAAGCCGTCGCCCAGCAGGAACTGGGGATTGTCGTTGATGAACTGGCTGAAGGAGCCCGTGGCGCTGTAGCCCCGGTACCGGAACTCCTTCTGCCCGCTGATCTCCAGCTCGGCCCAGACGGGATTCGCTCCGGGACCGGCGAGGAGCAGGGCGATCAACACCGAGGCGCCCACCCTGAGAAGGCAAGCGCCGATGGTGGAGATCCACCCGGGGAATGTGTCGAAGCGAGGCGAGGGCATGAAGTGTGGCGAGTGCTGCGGCTGGCTGTGTGGCCAATTGGTGTGGCTGGGGTGAGGCTGTGGTGCGTCGGGTTGGGTGCTGCCGAAGCAGCCGGGTCACCCCGGTGGAGAGACATCCCGGGAGGCGGCTCGCCCTGACGACGCCGGCGGGGGTTCCAGACGATGGAAGTAGGACCGGGTCATTTCAACTCCCTGGTGATGGGGCTCAGGTCGAGCTCGGAGAGACGGATCTGCTGCGCCAATTCCTCCACTGTGTATCGATGACCGTGGGACCAGAGGCTCTTGAGGAAGTCTCCCGCCGCCGGCCGGCTGTACCAGCGCTTGCCGAACCGGTTATTGAAGATTTGCCGCAATTCGGCCTCGAAGATCCAGGCCCGCAAGTGGTGGGTGCCATAGAAGGAATCTTCCACCTCATGCAGGGCCAAGGCGGGATCTATGGCCATGGAGAGCGCCCCTTCCAGGGAAGTGCGGTACTGCTCTCGAAAGGTGTCAGACTCCAGCGGTGCACCGGAATGGAGCTTCAATTCGAAGAGAAACCGTGCGGCGTGGCGGCGCAGCAGATAGAGCTTCCGCAGCTGGTTGAACTCCAGGAAGTCGCTGTCGGCGGGAATCTTCAGGAAGTCCCAGCACCAATCGTCGTTGAGGGTGAAGTACTGGAAGAGGAATGCGTAGGTCTCGCCCATGGCCTTGTCGCCCAGGTACTTGTACTCGAAGACCTCTTCATCGCTGGTGTAGCAGTAGTGCAGCGCCTGGCCCACTTCATTGAACAGGGCCAGACAATCGGTCAGTCCCCTGAGGGGCCGGAAGGAGACGAACACTCGGTCCGGAACATCCACGGCGGTGCAGTGGGCGTAGGGGCTCTTGCTCGGCCGATCGGCGCTGTCCATGGTCAGGTTCTTCAGCTTCTTGAGATCCAGCTCCATTCCGAGCAGGGTCCGTTTGAGGATGCTGAGCATCCGGCCTTCCGGGAACAGGGAGTCATAGGCCGAGCCGTAGACCAGATAGGTGGAGTCCCAGGGCTCCATCTCGGAGGCGCCGAACCCCAGATGCTCCTGGGAGAACCTTTCGAGGCGGGACTTGTAGTAGCTCTCGGAGGCGCCCAGAAAGTTCTGGAGCTGTCGGCTCAGGAGTTCGAAGTTGACCTTGAAAAGGAACTCGTAGAGCTCCGAGTAGCTGCGGCCCGTGAGCTCTTGAGCCCGGGCGTGAAACTTCTGGAGCCGGCGGATTCTGACCGGTTCTATCTCGGCGATCACAGCCCGTCGCTGCTCCATGGCCTCCCTGCGCAAGGAACGATCCGGCTCCTGCATGAGCATGACGGCGGCGGAGTGGAAGCTGACCTCCTCCCCGCCGATCCGGAGATCCGCCGTGGCGCGGGTCCGGGCGATCTGGGCGTCCTCGTCCCGGACGGCTGCATCCAGAGCGTGGTCGATGGCGAAGTTGAGCAGGAACCGAAGGCGAGTCTCCTCCTTCGGAGCTGCTTCCCGGTGGAGCAGAAAGAGCTCCTTGATAGCGGACTCCGCGAAGAGGTCCTCGAACTTCTCGTAGATGGGTGAGAGGTCGAGGTCGGTCTTCAAACCCGCCTTGTGCTGATAGCCCTCGAAGCGGGACTCCGACAGGAACTGCCGGGCTCTCTCTCGATATCTTTCCAGATCCATCTTTGGCTCCTTCTGAGCCGGGGTTCGCCGGACTCGGGGCATCTTACGCTCTGGGATGACAGAGACGGAAGACCTCCCGCAATCTCTCGCGGCTCAGGTGTGTGTAGATCTCGGTGGTGGAGATGTGGGCATGGCCCAGGAGTTCCTGAACGAACCGGATGTCGGCGCCGTTGTCCAGGAGGTGAGTCGCGAAGGAGTGTCTCAGGGAATGGGGCGAAACCTCTTTCACGATTCCCGCCGCCCGGCAGCAGGCCTTGATCATCTTCCAGCAGGAGACGCGGGACAGGGGGCCGCCCCGGGCGTTCAGAAACAGGGCGGTCACCCTGGGCAGTTGAGGAAACTCGGCTCGAACGGTGGTCACGTAGTCTTCCAGCAGATCTTCGGCCGCGGCGCCAAAGGGTACCAGACGCTCCTTTGACCCCTTTCCCAGGACCCGGAGCAGTCCCTCGTCCAAGTCCACCTCCGCGACCGTCAGGGAGAGCAGCTCCGAGATCCGGAGCCCGGCCGAATAGAGCAGCTCGATCATGGTCCGGTCCCTCCGTCCCAGGTGGGTTCTCGTGTCGGGAGCCGCGATGAGCTGCTCCACCTCGGGGAGGGTCAGATAGATGGGCAGTTTCCGGCGCCGTCGAGGCGGGCGGATGGAGGCGGAGGGGTTGTTGTCCAGGACTCTCTCCCGGACCAGGAAACGGAAGTAGCTCCGGATGGAGGAGAGCTTTCGGGCGATGGATGCCGTCTCGAGGGGGATGGCGCTCAGGTTTCCCAGGAAGTCCGAGACCTGGGTCGGGGAGGGCTGCTCTGAACCGGCGAACTCGAG
>JAJFLN010000658.1 GCA_021772705.1 Candidatus Cloacimonadota bacterium
GTGGGCTCCTCGTCGCCCATGTACTTACCGAAACCGACGATGCCGCCTTCCACCATACCTCCAGCGACGTTCTTGCCGGAGATGTCGTCACCGGCAATGCCTCGGTAGGCCACTTCGCCGACGCCGTAACCCATGGAGTTGGAGATGATCCGAGAACCCATGTCGTTGCTGCGGTCGTAGTTGCCAGCGTAGTCGGCAAAGTTCTGGATACCGGAGGCTGCGGCCCCGGCTCCGATTCGCCGGCCGTCGATATCCCGGCCCGACAGGGCGTCCCGGACCATGTAGCCGCCCGTGTCTGCCGCAGTGCCGACCATGAACCGTTGACCGAAGTCGTAGTCGAAGAATCCGCGGCGCTCGGGAGCGTCGTAGGGGTGACGACCATCGTAGTCGTAGCCATCATCGTACTGATAGCTGCCGCCGCCGAAGTCCGAGTACTGGTCATACTGATCGTAGTCGTTGAACTGGTACTGACCGGTCTGACCGTACTGATCGTAGTCCTGGTACTGACCGGTCTGACTGTTCTGATCCGTGTACTGGTACTGATCACCCAGGTAACCAGACCAGTTGTCGGTGCCGAAGGCGCTGGAGTCGCCCTTTCCGGAGGGCGCATAGTCCTGAGACGGCTTGACTTCCGGTGAATACTTGCCCTGATAGCTGATGTCATCAAACTCGGGGCTGCCTCCCGCCAGGGCAGTAGCGGGTACGAGCAGGGCAAATCCGAGAATCGCGGCCAATCCGGTCGTCATCATTTTCGTCATCGGGACGACACCACCTTTCTATGGTTCTCGTCGGTTCCCCGGACACGGGGGTGCTCATTCGAGCATAAGGGCAAGGGCTCATCTCATATTACGTGCCATGGGTCTCCAAATGTTTCAATATTTCGGATATTTCCCCTGTTTGGCTCTGAGAGAGGAATGTCATGGGAAGGCCTCGGACCTCGGACTACGGGCCTCGGGGAAAGACCGGGACCCCGGCTCCGAGTTGACTGCCCACTCTAAATGCAATGCCGGTGAGATGAGACGGATTTTGTTGTAGTGGGGCTCAGCCCCACACCCCGTTGGGGGAGCCAGCTCCCCCAAACCCCCAATTGGACTGGTGGGACTGAGAGTGCTGATAAACACTTGAATGACATACGAAAGCTTGACCTGTTCATCCGGGTCCAGGGGCCGATGGCCCCTGGAGGGAGTTCGAGGGCAGAGCCCTCGTTTTCAAACATTCCTGCCACTAGTTCAGGGGCATTGACTCAAAATGAGCCCCCGCCGGACGAGCCAGCCGTCCAATTCCTGGTAGCCCTGTACGCAGCCCCAAACCTGACGTCCCCCCCCGATCTTCCCCGTTACCCTTCACCCTTGGCCCGAAGCCCGAGGTCCGAAGCCCGAGGCCCGTAGTTCAGAGTTCCCCCATTCTGCTATCATCTGTCCTTCCGGGCCTGCCTGACGCGGTCCGCGACCTGCGACCTGCGTCGTGAAGGATGAACGGCATGTCTCACTCCGACAATCGACCCGAGACCGATCCGGACCGCTACGATTTCGAGGCCCTTCAGGACAAGTGGAGGAGCCGATGGCAGGAGGAGCGACTCTATGCTACGGGGAGCGAGAAGGGGCGGCCCAAGTACTACATTCTGGAGTTCTTTCCCTACCCCTCCGGGAGCGGTCTTTCCGTGGGGCATCTGCGCAACTACGTGCCCACCGATGTGGTGAGCCGAATGAGGCGGATGCAGGGTCACAACGTCCTCCATCCCATGGGGTGGGACGCCTTCGGTCTGCCTGCCGAGAACTACGCGCTGCAGCAGGGCGTCCATCCTTCAGTCACCACGGCTGACAATGTGGCCAATTACAAGCGGCAGCTGGCCCTGGCTGAGACCAGTTACGACTGGGACATGGAGATCAACAGCAGCGAGCCGGACTACTACCGCTGGACCCAGTGGTTCTTTCTGCTGCTCCACGAGCGGGGCCTGGCCTATCAGGCTGAGGGCTATCAGTGGTTCTGCGAACTCTGCGGCACGGTGCTCGCCAACGAGCAGGTGGAGAACGGGAACTGCTGGCGTCACGAGAAGCCCGTCTCCAAGAAGAAGCTGAAGCAGTGGTACTTCAAGATCACCGAGTACGCCGAGAGGCTGCTCGACGGACTCGGCGACGTGGACTGGCCGGAACACATCAAGCTCATGCAGACCAACTGGATCGGCAAGAGCATCGGCACTGAAGTCGACTTCCAGGCCGAGATCCCCGGTTCGGACGAGAAGATCCCCCTGCCCATCTTCACGACCCGGATCGACACGGTCTTCGGCGTCACCTACATGGTCGTCGCTCCTGAGAGTCCTGTCCTGGAGAGGCTCGTCTCTCCCGAGCAGAAGGCGGAGGTTGACGCCTACGTCGAGGCTTCCCGGGCCAAGTCGGAGATCGAACGGACCTCCACGGAGCGGGAGAAGACCGGTGTCTTCACCGGAGCCCATGCCCTGAATCCGCTGAACGGCGAACGAATCCCGATCTGGACAGCCGACTACGTGCTGGCCCACTACGGGACGGGCAACGTGATGGCTGTCCCGGCCCACGATGTCCGGGACCAGGAGTTCGCCCTCCGGTTCGATCTGCCGATCCGGACTGTGATTCTCCCACCCGGTAATGCCCAGGCAGGGGAGGGGGTCTTCACGGAGCCGGGGGTCATGACCGCCTCTGGAGACTACGACGGCTTGACGAGCCGGGCGGCCATCGATCGGCTCAATCAGGACGTGGAGAAGCTGGGAATCGGCAAGAAGCGAATCCAGTACCGGTTCCGGGACTGGCTGATATCGAGGCAACGCTACTGGGGGGCGCCGATCCCGATCGTTCACTGCGACAAGTGCGGTGCTCTGCCGGTTCCGAAAGACCAGCTGCCCGTCGTCTTGCCGAAGCTGATCGAATACAAGCCATCGGGCACGGGAAAGGGACCCCTGGCGACGGTGCCCGAGTTCCTGAACACCACCTGTCCTGG
Source organism: Candidatus Cloacimonadota bacterium (assembly GCA_021772705.1). Classification (GTDB taxonomy): domain Bacteria; phylum Muiribacteriota; class UBA6191; order JACPRK01; family JACPRK01; genus OFTM100. Next base: position 2,971 of record JAJFLN010000658.1, read on the forward strand.
CTGTGGGGGAGCAGCCGAGCGTGAGACCGACACCATGGATGGGTTCGCCTGCAGCTCTTGGTACTTCCTGCGCTTCCCGGATCCAAAGAACGACGAGGCTCCGTTCTCGGAGGAGTCCTCCCGGTACTGGCTGCCTGTGGACCTCTACGTGGGAGGCGCCGAGCACGCCGTGATGCATCTGCTTTACGCCCGGTTCTGGACCAAGGTGATGCACGACGCCGGTCTGATCCACTTCGACGAGCCCTTCGCCCGGCTGAGGAACCAGGGAATGGTCCTTGGCGCCGATGGCCAGAAGATGTCCAAGTCCAAGGGTAACGTGGTTACTCCTGACAGCGTGGTGGCCCGGCATGGCTGCGACACGCTCCGGGCCTACATGCTCTTCCTGGGCAGCTTCGAAACCGAGGTGGCCTGGAGCGATGAGGCCATCAGTGGAATCGCTCGCTTCCACCGCCGGGTCTGGGACCTGATCACAGCGGATCGAGACAGCTCCGGCGAGGCCGAACCGGCAGTCCTGAAGGAGCTGGAGCGGCAGCGGAACCGGGCCATCAAGAAGGTCACCCAGGACATCGACTCACTCTCCTTCAATACTGCCGTGGCGACCCTGATGGAGTTCAGCAACGCCATGACCTCCGCCGTGGCCAGCCCGGGTGTCGCCGGCTCCGATGCCTGGCAGCAGTCGGTGGAATCCTTCCTCCTGCTTCTGGCTCCTGTCAGCCCCTACCTGACAGAGGAACTCTGGGAGCGCACGGGCCGCAGGGAGGCGCGAGGGACCATCCATCGCCAGAACTGGCCCACCTGGGATGAGGCTGCCCTGGTGGCAGCACAGCTGACCTACCCGGTGCAGATCAACGGCAAGATCCGGGACCGCATCGAAGTCCCGGCCGAGACCTCAGCCGACGACATCAAGGCCATCGTCCTGGAGCGAGCAAACGTCAAGCGCTGGCTCGAGGGCAAGGAGATAGCGAAGTTCATAGTAGTCCCCAAGCGGCTGGTGAGTATTGCGGTGAAGTAGTGTCTTGGGCCACGGGCTACGGGAGAAGTAAAATCGCCAAGACGTCAGTGTTTTTGACGCACAAACATGCAACTATTTGCCCCCCGGCCTTTCCCGAGGTCCGAGGTCCGAAGTCCGAAGTCCGAGGTCCGTCAGACTAGTACCAGTCCTCCCGCAGGATCACGTCCTTCGCTCCCTTGGGCTTGGGAAACGGACCCGACAGAGTGGAGACTATCTGCTGGCCGGCGGGAACGACGACCTTCTTGGAGGGGTCGCTCCGGTCCTGTGCCTGGGCTGCGAAGTGGGAGACCAGGACCCGATTCTCGTCTCCCGTGATTCGCGCTTTGAACCGGACTTTTTGGGCGCCTATGGAGATCAGTGGCAGGTCGACCATGCAGATCGGCGCACCGCCTTGAAAGTCGAACACGGCCTCGCCCTTCTCGATCTCGAAGTTGAACGCGGCGCTCTGATTGTTCGACTGGGCCAGCTGGATCTTCTCGAAAATCAGGACTGACTCCGGGAACAGCAGTATCCGGCTGTTGGGAATGGCAGGCTTCAGCACGACCTTGCTGCCTTCTCCGGTTCTGATATGGGTGCCGGCGCCGATCTTGGCGCCCTGCTTGACCCGCTCCCACGCAGAACCGCCACTGGAGATCTCCACGGTTCCCGAGACCTTCCAGACTCGCAGCACTGACCGCGCCGCATCGGTGGTCAACAGCAGGTCACCGTAGTGCCGATGGGCGACGATGCCGCCCACCAGGAGAGCCAGGAAGAAGACACCTCCAACGGCGATTCCCACGAGCTTCGACTTCTCGTTGGTGTTGCCTGTCAGGACCTGCTCGAGTTCGCGAGTCTTCTGGCTACGGCGGCGAACTTGCCGCTCCTTGTAGTCCAGGAACTCGATATCCTTCCAGGTCTTGGCCAAGTCAATCCTCGGGTCACACTCTGCGGCAAGGGACGGCGCAGCGAGCTTGAATGGATACTAGCTCCAATGCCCATGAATGAGTGGAAGGAATGTTTGAAAACGAGGGCTCTGCCCTCGAACTCCTGCCAAGGGCCATTGGCCCCTGGACCCCGATGAACAGGTCGAGCTTTCGTATGTCATTCAAGTGTTCATCAGCACTCTCAGTCGCACCAGTCCAATTGGGGGCTTGGGGGAGCTG
>JAJFLN010000659.1 GCA_021772705.1 Candidatus Cloacimonadota bacterium
AGCTCTCGTATGTCATCCAAGTGTTCATCAGCACTCTCAGTCGCATCAGTCCAATTGGGGGTTTGGGGGAGCTGGCTCCCCCAACGGGGTGTGGGGCTGAGCCCCACTACAACAAAATCCGTCTTCTCTCACCAGCATTGCTCCTAGCCTAGCCGCCCCGGGGCTTGCGACGGGGGGCCAGGTGCATCGAGTCCACCTTGCCAACGATGGAGCAATCGGTGGGGACCAGCGGGTGCCGGAGAGCGAAGGCAGCCTCGCGGCTTGTCTCCATCATGACCGTCTCTCCCGGGCCGACTCCGATCCGATCGAGCACGATGATCGGCTGGCCTTTCGGTTCGCCGTAGGCCGTCAGAGGCTGCACCAAGAGTAAGGGAAAGCCGTTCAGTCCTTCGTCCTTGGCGGAGACGACCACGTTTCCAACGACCCGTCCCAGGTTCACCTCAGGCTCCGTCCTTCAGGTAGGACCGCTCCACGGCGATGATCTTGTCCACCCGCCTGGCGTGGCGCCCGCCGCCAAACTCGGTCTCGATCCACTTCTTCACCATCGCCTTGGCATGACCGGGTCCCAGGGTCTGTCCTCCCAGAGTGAGCACATTGGCATCGTTGTGTTCCCTGCTGTTGTTGACGGAGTAGAGATCGTAGCCCATGGCAGCCCGAACCCGAGGGACCTTGTTGGCCACCATGGCGCTCCCGATCCCGGCCCCATCGACCATCACGCCGAACCGGCAGTCGCCTCGGCTGACAGCCAAGGCCACCTTGAGGGCCAGGTCCGGATAGTCCACGGGCCCCGGGTTGTCACACCCGAAGTCCACCACTTCGTGACCCAGATCCTGAATCATGTACTGCTTCAGCGCCTCCTTCAAGGCGAAGCCGCCGTGATCAGCTCCCAGAGCGATTCGCATACCCAGAATGATACAAGCTCACCTCACCCCGAGCGAGATCTTTTGCCCATCCCCCAAACCCCTGTCTTGCCCGAGGCCCGAGGCCCGAGGCCCGTAGTCCGCCCCACGCCTACAGCCTCCTGGCCAGCAACGTCACCGGATCCTGCACATCCAACTCGCTGTCAGCCCTGGAGAACATCTTCCGGGCCGTGGGACAGGGACTCACCAGCAGGCTGCCCTTCCGAGAGCGAGTCTCCTCCACCGGGAGCCGCGCCACACCTTTGGCGGTTGTCGGAGCGGTTAAGGGAAGTCCGCCGCCGCCACCGCTGCAGAGGCCCAGATCCCGGTTGAAGGTCAGCTCCTCCGGCTGCTCCCCCAGAAGTCGGCGAAGCAGCTCCCGGGGTTGATCGTAGACTCCCAGGTAGCGGCCCAGGTGACAGGGATCGTGATAGAAGGCCTTTTCGACAGCCTGGGTCCGAGGCTGAAGCCGGCCTGAGGTGAGCAACTCCAGGAGCAGGATCGATAGGTGTTCCACCTGAACCGATGCCGGAAGTCCCAGCTCCGGATAGCGACGCCGGAAGGTGGAGACAGCTCCAGGGCAGTCACTGATCACACGTGGATACCGCCGGAAGCGCTCGATGTTTCGAAGGGCCACTTCCCGGAAACGCTGGGGGTAGCCGTGACTTGCGCTGGGCAGTCCGGAGCAGATCTGATCCGGCCCGGCGACGGCGTAGTCCACCTCCCCGGCGTCCAGAACCCTCACGGTGTCGTCGACGATGCCGGGATACTTCTTCAGCGTCGTACATCCGAAGAAGATCAGCACCGGCGCCTGCCGTCCGAACCGGCTCGCGGGAACCCGATCCACCAGGCAATGGCCCAGCTCGGGACCGACGGGATTCCCGAACCGGGACATCAACTCGTCCTTCCGCTTCAGGGCTTCAGGCGCCAGTCCCGCGGCAGCTCCCATGGCCCGGACGGCCTCGAACATGGGAGGCAGCTCCTGCTCGTGAACGCAGGCCTTCTTGCATGCCAGGCAACCGGTGCAGCGATAGGAGGAGTCCAGGACTTCATGATCCAGGGGAATCTGTCCCTGCTGAACATGGCGAAGGAGAGTGACCTTACCCCAGGGGCTGGTGGACTCCGAGCCCTCGACCCGGTCCACGGGACAGCTGAACCGGCACATCTTGGGACAGAAGCTGCAGGTCGCCGCCTCGTGAGTGAAGGGCTCCAGTTCCTTTGGCTTTCGGGTCATCGTTACATCCCCAGCTTGCCGGGATTGAGTATCCCGTTCGGATCGAGGGCCGCCTTGATCTTCCTCAGCATGCCCAGGCCCGGTCCCAGTTCTCGGCCCATGAAGGGAGCCTTGCTCAACCCCACGCCGTGGTGATGGGACAGGGTGGAGTTGGCCGACATGGCCGCCTCCATGGCCAGGTTCCAGACCTCCTCATAGAGGGCCTCCGTCTCGGTCTCGTCACTTCCACGTCCGGCGAAGGTGAAGTAGATGCTGCAGCCTTCGGGGTAGGCGTGGGAGAAGTGGGCCATGACCACCACCCTGCCGGACAGGGCCTCCCGGACCTGTCGGTACAACCTGGGAAGATGCTCCCACGTTGTGGCCACCTCGAAGGTGTCGACAAAGTACCCCTTCTCCAGGAGCGCCGATTGCTGATAGCTCACGTCGTACCGATGGTCCCACCAGTGCCTGGCGGGTCCGGGCCCCAGATCCCGTCCGCCATTGGACTCGCAGCACTCGAGAGCCAGAGCGTCTTCGAGACGGGTCATCTCGGTCTGGCCCTCAAAGGTGAAGATCAGCAGGCACCGGCCGCCGATCCACTTTTCCAGATAGCCCACCAGCTCTGGCCAGGCGATCATCTGGTGCTCCAGTGTCTTCTGGACCCGGCCAATGACTGCGGCGAGGCCATTCTTCGGTTTCTTTCTCTTCTTGGAGCCGACCAGAAATGTATCCAGCTCGTCGTAGAGCCGGACCGCCGCAGGCCGGAGGCCCTGCTGCAGGACCTGCCGGATCGTCTCCATGCCGGACTCCACGTCCTGGAACATGATTCCCCGGAACCGCCGGCTCTCGGGAAGCCGGTGAATCCGGACGGTTCCCTGGGTCAGGACTCCGAGGGTTCCCTCGGATCCGACGAGAAGCTGTACCAGGTCAGGTCCAGTCGCCCGCCGGGGGGTGATCCGGGTCTGGTAGATCTCACCGCTGGCCAGGACGGCCCGGACGCCGAGGACCATGTCTTCGATCTTGCCGTACCGGGTCGAGAGCTGGCCCGCCGATCGGGTCGCGATCCATCCTCCCAGAGTCGAGCAATAGATGGAGGACGGGAAGTGTCCCATCGTGAAGCCCCGGCGATTCAACTCCGTCTCGAAGACCTGGCCGTTGATGCCGCACTCGGCGGTGGCGAGGAGAGAGTCACCCTTCACCTCCAGAACCCGGGTCATGCGCTTCAGGTCCAGGATGATCCCGCCCTGGATCGGCACGGTTCCTCCGCAGACGCCGGATCCGGCGCCGTAGGGGATGATCGGGACCTTCTTCCTGTTGGCCAGGTCCAGGAGCTGGACAATCTGCTCCTCCTTCTCAGGCCAGACGATCCAGTCCGGCGGATGAGGCACCCGGCCCTGACGGCTCCAGAGCATTCCCCTGGGCCAGAGATCCCTGGAGTAGGTGATCCGGTCCACGGAACGGCGGGACACCCGGTCCTGACCGAAGATGCGGGTCAGGTCCGATTCCGTGACCGATGGGTGAACCGGGGATCTGAGCTTCATGGTCGGGGTCGTGGGGTCTGGAGCCAACCGTTCCTCTCCTCTCAGGCCGACCGAGCACGCCGCAGGGCGACTCGAAGGGCGGAATCCAGAGTAGCTCCCGCGGCATCCACACCGGAAAGCTTCTCCACGGTCCGGAATCCCGGGGATGCGTGGACATCCATGACGACCAGACCCTCGGGACCCTCCTGAAGGTCGATTCCGGCCACCCCGAGTCCCATCACCCGGGCGGCCCGGGCAGCGACGCGAGTCATGTCCGGGGTCACTTCCGCCAGAGTGCCATCATCAGGCCGCCTCACTCCTCGCCGAAACTCCCCTGGAATCCTGGGCCGTCGAATGGCGGAGAGCACCTTGCCGTCGACCACGAAGGCCCTGACCTCGCCGGCCTCCTCGCCGCCGAGATACTGCTGGAGCAGGATGTTCTGCCCCAGGTCCCAGAGCGCTTCCATGGTCGACTCCGCAGCTTGATGAGAATCTGTCAGCAGGGAACCGACGACGAAGTTCCCCTTCAGCAGCTTGATCACCAGGGGCATGCCGCCGAGCTTCTTCACAGCCTGCCGAAGGCGAGTGGGCGACCGGACCATGACGGAGGCGGCCACGGGAACCCCAGCGTGAGCCAGGTGCTGCAGCGATCGGACTCCGTCGAGGGTCCTGGCGATACTCGCTGCCCGGTTGACCGTCGGTACCCGCATCATCTCGAACTGCTCGACAACAGCCAGACCGTATTCCCAGCAAGTGGGAGCGACCCGGGCCAGCAACAGATCAGGACGGACCAGTGGAGCCGAATCATAGAGGATCTGATGGCCCCCAGTCCCCAGGAGCAAGGTGCACTTCAGCGGGTCGAGGACGTGCAGATCGTGGCCCCTCTGCCGGGCCGACTTGACGAACCGTCGCGTGGAGTAGGCATTTCGGCGCCGGGAGAGAACGTAGATGTTCATGGGGAGTACCCGTTGCAGGCCGGGCCCAGGCAATGTACCAGTTCCATCCCGCGCGGCACCAGCAGGCTCAGGTTGCGCGAGCAGGGATTGACCGGGCTGCATCTTTCTTATGATCTTGCACTGGAACAAGCTTTTTCCCGTTCGCCCCACTATGGATGCCCGCATCCAGGACGACTGAATGGCCGAGTTTTCCCGATCCGTTCGTCCTACTATGGATGCCCGCATCCAGGACGACTGAATGGCCGAGTTTTCCCG
>JAJFLN010000660.1 GCA_021772705.1 Candidatus Cloacimonadota bacterium
TCGAGGGGCCTGAAGGCGAGGACGGCCCTTCGACAAGCTCAGACGATATGGCCGCCCGCTCCATTCATCCCCTTCGGCGTAGCTCAGGACATGCTTCGGCTCAGACGATATGGCCGCCCGCTCCATTCATCCCCTTCGGCGTCGCTCAGGACATGCTTCGACAGGCTCAGGACGAACGGATCGGGAAAACTCGGCCATTCAGTCGTCCTGGATGCGGGCATCCATAGTAGGGCGAACGGTACAAGGGTGCTTGCGTCCAGGATGACTGGATGCAAACTCTGCCGGACAGATCCTAGTCCGCCAGCAGGCCGGGCAGGACGCTGGCCAGCTTCTCGTACTGGGATGCGTCGTTGTACAGCTGAGCTGAAATCCGGAGAAGTCTGTGGGGCGGTGCCGGCCAGGGGACGATGGGCACCTGGATCTTGTGCTCCTCGAGGAGGGTGTCGTGGAGGGGGTCGGAGTAGAGGAACGAGGCCGGCGGCTCGCCGGTGGCATCGGGCAGAGGCAATGAGGCGAGGGAGCCGATCATGGACTCCGGACAGGGCGCCTCGATCTGCAAGGCGTGGCAGAGCAACCGGCGCCCGTGAAGAACGAGCTCCCGGTTCCGGTGTCGAATCTCGGTCCAGCCTCCCGGGACCAGATCTTCCATGAAGTCCAGGGCTGCTGGGATACAGAGGAACGGGGTCGGGTCCGCGGTTCCCGTCCAGTCGAACTCCATGCGGTACCGGCTTCGGGTGGGATGAGACCAGCTGGCGCCGTGGCTGATGGCGAGGGGTCGAATTCGAATCTGTCTGTTCCTACGCACGTGGAGGAAGCCGGCCCCCTTGGGTGTGCAGAGCCACTTGTGGCAATTGGCCACGTAGTAAGCGGCACCTAGCTCGTTGAGCTGGACAGGTACCATTCCCGGGCCGTGGGCTCCGTCGACCAGAGTGTCGACGCCCCGGAGGGACAGCAACCGGACCAGCTCTTCCACGGGCCAGATCATCCCGGTTTGGGAAGTGACGTGATCGATCAAGACCAGACGGGTCCGCTCCGAGACCTTGTCCATGATGGCGTCGATAACCGTCTCGGGAGAGGGAGTCGGGTAGGGAACGGTTGCCACGATCGTGCGGGCTCCAGCCCGGCGTGTCACGAAATCGACGGCGTTGCGGCAGGCCTGATACTCGTGGTCCGTGACGATGATCTCGTCCCCCGCGTCGATCTCGAGGGATCGGAGGACGGCGTTGATGCCCGCCGTCGCGTTGGGGATCAGGGCCACGTCCTCCGGGCTGGCTCCGACGAAGCGGGCGAGCCGTTTCCTCACATCCACCATTTGCCGGTCCAGCTCCTCCACGAAGAACCGGACGGGCTCGCGTTCCATCCGGGCCCGCAGCTCGGTCTGCCTTTCCAGGACCGGGATTGGACAGGCGCCGAAGGAGCCGTGGTTCAGAAACGCGATGGCTGGATCCAGAGACCAGTGGACCGACAGCGGGCTCCCTCCGAAGCCCTCCGGGGCGGCGCTCAAGACTCCTGGGAGGCTTCCTGCTTCTCCCGGGCCTCGGCGGCGAATTGCTCATGCCGGTTGACCCGGAAATCCGCGACCAGGGCTTGCTGAATGGTCTTGTCCGGATCGATCAGGTAGGTGATCCGCCGCACTCCTATCCCCAGGGGACCCGTCGCCCCGAAGGCATTGATGGTCGCCTTGGTGGGGTCCGACAGCAGGGGGAATGGCAGGGAGTGCTCCTGGCGAAATCTGGCGTGGGAAGCTGCATCCTGGGGGCTGATCCCGACGACCTTCACGCCAGCGCTGACCATGGACTCGTAGGTGTCCCGGAACATGCAGGCCTGCTTGGTGCAGATGGGGGTAAAGTCGGCGGGGTAGAAGTACAGGAGCAAGGGCCCCGAAAGCAGATCGTCGATACTGACCCTCTTGCCCTCGTGATCCTCCAGTTCGAAGTGTGGAGCCGTGTCGCCTACGTTGAGCATGAAGGGAGTCTGCCACGAGAAGACCGGGAAAGGAAAGGAATCCCGAGAGTCGAGGGCCGGGTCGCCGAGGGGGGCGATGTGGTTCAATGGCCCCAGGACGCCATGAACGACTCTGACTCCGAGGACAGTCTCCCCTTTCCGTCCAGCATCTGCCACGGCTGCGGCGCGCCGCCGCGGTACGTCAAGACCGCCACGTCCATGTTCATTCTCTGCCCGCTGAAGGAGGACAAGTACCCCCGCCAGCCCGTGATGGCTTGCGACCTGTTCGTGACTCGAGACGGAAAGGACCGGGAGAAGTGAGGGTTCAGAAATCCGGCAGAAGGTGGCCCATCTCGCGCTTCTTCGATCGAAGATAACGGCGGCACGCATCGCTTGGATTCGAAACCAGGAGCGGAAGCCGCTCCGGGATCGAGATACCGTGCTCCTCCAGGCCAGCGACCTTCTTTGGATTGTTCGTCATCAACCGGATCGGCCTGTCGCCGTTCAGATCCCGAATCACATCGGCAGCGGCGCCGTACTCTCTCAAGTCCAGAGGCAACCCGAGAAGCTTGAAGGCCTCCACCATGTCGATGTCGTTGTTCGCCTCCGCCTCGATGGCCTTGATCTTCTGGAAGAGACCCAGTCCGCGCCCCTCCTGATCCATGAGGTAAACGAGAAGGAATGAGTCCGCCTCCGAACCGAGCTTCAACGCCAGCTGCAGCTGCTCGGCACAGTCACAGGAATTGACCCCGAAGGACTCGCCAAAGAGACAGGGGGACTGAATCCGTACCATCAGATCGTCGACGGGAAGCGTGCCTCGGCTCAGGGCGAATGCGTAGGCCCCGTTCCGGAGGTAGCTGGTCATCTTGAAGTTGCCCAGCCCCGTCGGCCGATCAAACTCCGCCAGCTTTTGCATTTGAGCTGCCATGTCCGGCATCTTACCAGCACCAACCTTCCAACATCGAGACTGGAGTCACCAGTGGCGCTGCTCACACCGGAGAAGACCGCTTGCTGCCTGTGAGCCGCTGCGGGGACGCGTGGTCTCCTCAGCGGTCTTCCCCGGGTCAATCCCGCCGTAGGGTCCGGAATCCGATGAACTTGAAGGGGAAGGTCTTCGCCCCGTCGTATCGGGCCGAGCAGTACTGCAGGGGCCGCTTGTTGGCTGTGCTGCCACCCTTCTGGGCCACCAGCATGTCGTTGCCCTCAACCCAGGGGGTGGCGGTCCACTCCCAGACATTACCGGACATGTCCAGGCAGCCGTAGGGGCTGGCGCCCTCCGGGAATGCGCCGACCGGTGTGGTGTGACCCAGGCCGGACTCGGCGGAGTTGACCCGATCGCCGGACCAGTCATCGCCCCAGGGAAAGAGCCGGCCGTCGTCGCCTCGGGCCGCCTTCTCCCACTCCGGCTCCGTGGGCAGCCCCTTGCCGGCCCACTCGGCATAGGTCCGGGCGTCGTTCCAGTCGACCCAGACTGCCGGGTGGTTGCCCTCTTCCGCCGGATAGCGCGACACGTGCTGGGGCCGGAACTCGGAGAAGTCATCCTGTGTCACGAGGCATCGGTCGATCCAGAAATCCGCCAGCTCTCGGGTGTATCGATCCGGTTCGGACCGGACCTTCTCGTGCAGGTCCGGCCGGTCTCCGAGCTCCTCCATCCGGAGCTGGCGATTCGACTCCGAGGCTCCTAGCATCGCCGGTCCGGCAGTCACGTGAACCATCCGGCCAGGGCCCTGGAACCGGAGCCGGACTTGCTCGTTCAACTGCTCCAGCAGGCCCTCCCGGTCACGGGCTTCGGCCATTCCTTCCAGCCCCGCAAGCCAGGAGGGGTTGCCCACCAGCCCCGCTGCCTCGAGCATCTTCTCCAGGCCTCGGTCATCGATCTGGAGCCCGAAGAGACACCTCAAGATCCGCCGTTTCACTGCGTCGGAGAGGACCCGGTGCTCCTCCGGTCCCGCCAGGCCGGACTCATCCAGCAATTCCACCAGGCTCGAGACGGCGGTGCCCTGAGCGGTCGGGGACCGGAGCCAGTCCTCGAGCTGATGATCGTGAACGACGGCGGCCCGGAGGATGAAGGCCAGCTCCTCGTCGGAAGGGGCCAGCCGCTCCCGGGCCATGGAGATGACCGTGAACAGCTCACGGCCCACCAGGGTTCCGTAGCGATGGAAGTTCTGGAGTTCCGTCTCCAGCACGAGCCGGGAGTGTCGCAGGGCCAGCTCCTCGTCGGAGATCCAGCTCTTCACCTCCTGGATGATGTACTCGTGGGAGAGCTCGTAAAGCCGCCGCTCCTCGTCTCCCAGCTCTCGCACCAGCCGGGCCTCGACGAGCTTCCGCAGGACCACTTCCAGGCTCTCGAGGCTCTCGCCGGAGGTCTCGGCGATCTCCTCCTGGGGGATGACGGCCTTGGTTCCCCTGTCGGTGATCATCCCCGACAGGACTCGCCGGGCCCGCTCCTCATCGGCGCCGAATCTCTGAGCCAGGGTGGATCGGAGATAGCTCACCAGGACTTCCTGAACTCCCCCGAGCTCCTCGTAGAGGTCCATTCCGATGGTGGTCTGGCCCGGTGGGCGCTGGGAATAGAGACGATCGCAGAGGATCTGCAGCTGAGGCGGATCGATCCCCTCCTCGAACAGCTCGCCCGTCAGGGTCTCCACCAGGGTGTCCTCCACCTTCACTCCGAAGAGCTGGGCCGGACCACAGATGGCGAGGCGGGCCTGGGCCGCATCGAGACGGGTCAGGCGGTATCGATTGTCCAGGATGGTCGGCAGGTGCCCCTCGAAGGCGGCCATCTCGGCCAGGAAGTCCTCCCGCAGACTGAAGACCAGATGGGCTCTGGGGGGCATGCGCCGGGCCATCTCCGACACTTCCCGGAGGAAGGGCTCCCGCTCCTCTGGAGTGTAGCGGACGAAGAACTCCTCGAACTGATCCAGCACGATGACCAGATGCCCCGAGATGCAAGCCGCGATCTGAGGGAGCAGCTCCACCAGGGGCAGGTCCTCCGGCAATTGACTGGCCCGCAGGGGAGCCAGGGCCCGGAGCTCGTCCCGGATGAGGCGGGCCGGCTCCACCAGGGATCTGAGGTAGAGAGTCAGGTTGGCCGGCCGGGAGAGACGGGACAGGACTCCGGCCTGGAGCAGAGAGGTCTTGCCCGTCCCGGAGCGGCCGTAGACCACGAGCAAGGGCCGGCCGAGGAGCCTGTTGGAGACCTCGTCGATCTCTCGATCCCGGCCGAAGAAGATGGACCGGTCCTCGGGACCGAAGTAGTCGAGGAACTTGTAGGGGCGGCCAGAGGCGGACTGGACCTGTTGTCTGACCGCACTCCTGCGGGGACCGGAGCGCTCGGGAGAAGACCAGGAGAGCAGCTCTGCCAGGGCAACACCGTCCTCCATCAGGACCCTGACTCCCCGGCGCTCCCACCAGCCGGCCTCCGCTTCCGGGGCCTCGCGATCACAGAGGAACGTCGCTTGAGAGGGATGGGTCGGCACGATCCGGCGAAGCTGCCGGTAGAAGGATTTCAGGGTTCCATCGGTGGCCCGGGAGCCGACGATCAGGACGGGCCAGCTAGCGAGGCGTCGCTTGAGATCCAGGTCCATATCGGCCATGGACGCCAGCAGATCCTCGAAGTCGGC
>JAJFLN010000067.1 GCA_021772705.1 Candidatus Cloacimonadota bacterium
GCGTCGGTGTGCATGGCAACAGTCAGGCCCTCGTCCCCGCACTTCTCGTCGCTGCAGAGGACCCTGTCGTCGCCCTCTTCACACTTGCCGTCGCTGCACTGAGCGCGGGCGTCGGTGTGCATGGCAACAGTCAGGCCCTCGTCCTCGCACTTCTCGTCGCTGCAGAGCGGCGCGGGTGCTGCCGGCACTCGGAGCGCCAGCTTGGTAGCGGTTCGGTCAGTCCGCAGGAGGAGTTCGGAGTTGAGCAGGAGCAGGGCCTGCTCTTCGGCAAGCATGGCGACCGTGACGGAGTCGACATCGGTGGGGCTGGCAACCGCCGTTTGGGCCAGGACCAGTGCATCGCCCATCTGTTGCTCCGTCACTGAATTGACACCCAGTGCTGAGGCGGCTCGCGTCAGGGCTGGGCGAAACTGGCCGGCGAAGTCCACACCTGATTCGGAAGCCGACGCGATGGTCGGTACCTGGAACAGACAAGTGATGAGTAGCGCACTGACGAACTGATTTCGCATTGAATCCTCCCTGGGATCAAGTCGTGGGGTGGGCAGAGGCTTCGACTTCACCGCTCCCAGTGCCGATCATTCGTTCATTTCTGAATCAGCATCTGGCGGATGTGTCCTTTCGAAGCCGGCGAATTATGCGGGTCTGGGCCTACATTGTCAAGCTCTGGAGGCATTCTCGGCAAATGGTCTAACTCGACGAGACCGTCGGGTTATGCCGTGGGTCTCTGGATGCCGGCATTTCCCTGTCTGACGAACGTCTCTCGAGTCCTCACTGGCGTGACTGAAACCCTTGCGGAAACAGTGCTTCCGGGCACGAAACTCCAGCGGCCGAACGGCCATTCTACCTCTCCTGGCCAGGAGCCAATCCCTGGAGCACAGAACGTCGGCATCAATATTGCATGGTAATCACTCACATGACCGAGAGGAGGACTCTCAAGTGACAAAAGCTACGACTTCGCGAACCCGATACCTGCTGCCGATCACTCTCACTGCTCTGAGCCTGTCCGTTCTGGCAATTGGTGCCTCCGAGGTGATCGCCCATGGCGATGAGGCCCACGAACCGGCCGCACCGGCGATGGACTCGGCCCATTCCGGCCATGGCTCGAAACAGAAGGAGGCCCCGGGGCACTCTCATGAGATGGCTTCCAAACACGGCGGCCATGTCTCGATGACCCGGGAGTTCCATACGGAGGTCGTCTTCAGGCCCGACTCGCTCCGCCTCTACCTGTATGATGGCAAGCAAGGACCTCTGTCTCTTCGGGGCGTCACGGGCAAGGCTGCGGCACGGATGCGTGCCGGCAGTACCCGGCAGTTTCCGCTCCAATACGTGGCCGCGGAGTCGGGCATGGACTACATGGCAGGCCAGTTTCCCTTCGCCGACATGAGCCCGGGACAGGTCAAGTTGGCCCTGGAGCTGAATGGCCTTCCGGGAAAGACCGAGACGTCGGTTCGGCACATGGTTCCGTTTTCCGGCTTGACGCGCTCCAAGGACGCTCATGACATGAGCGATGGGCACCACGGCTCGGGGATGAAGGTGCCGGAAGCCGGAAGCATGAGCCACGAGGCAGGAAGCATGAGTGACGAACATGGATCCCACGATCACTGATTTGCCGCGAAGGCGAATCCTGTTTCGGATCCTCGTCTCCCTGCAGGGAGTCCTCGTCAGCATCGTGGGACTCCCTGCAGTCGCCTTCCTTCTCTCTCCCCTGCGCAGGGTGTCACCGGAGGACAGCTGGGTTCGCGTCGGGGCTGTCTCGGATCTCAGCCCCGACGGTCCCGTGGCGATGCGGTACAGCATGACCGTGCGCGATGGATACTCCCGGTCCGAAACGCGCGGCCTCGTCTTCCTCACTCGTCGCGAGGATCAGCTAGTCGCCCTGTCGGCGGTCTGCACTCATCTCGGATGCAACGTGAGCTGGAGACAAGCCGAGGCGGTCTTCGCCTGCCCCTGTCATGGAGGCAAGTACACCCCCGACGGCGACGTGGCCGCCGGTCCTCCCCCCCGTCCCCTGAAGTCGATCCCGGTCAAGGTGGAGAGGGGAACGATCTACATATCGCCCCTGAGCGTCGCAGAGAGGGCGACGCGGAGCTGAACGCATTCACATGCTGAGACGAACTCTTTCGAGGATCGAGGCAGGCTGCATCGAACGGCTGAGTCGCTTGCTGGGCTGGGAGCTACCGGAGGGTGTGGGCTGGACACACACTCTGGGATCGGCGGCCCTGACGGCGCTGCTCGTTCAGGGCGTCACGGGAATCCTGCTGGCGCTCTACTACGCGGCAACACCGAACACTGCCTGGGAGAGTATCCGGTACATCGAGGAGCAAGTCCTGGCCGGCTCCTTCATTCGAGGTCTGCACTACTGGGGGGCCTCAGCTCTCGTGGTCGTGATGGCCTTGCACCTCTGCAGAGTCTTCTACTGGGGAGCCTATCGCCCACCTCGCCAGTGGACCTGGACCCTGGGAGTCCTGCTGATGCTGACCGTCCTCGCTGCAGCCTTCACAGGCTACCTCTTGCCCTGGGACCTGAAGGCCTACTTTGCCACCCAGGTGGGTGCCGAGATAACCGGCTCCGTTCCAGTGGTGGGCCAGGTGTCCCGCGTCCTGATGCTGGGAGGCGAACGAATTGGCGGCCTTACACTAACCCGCTTCCACGTCGTTCACGTTGTGATCCTTCCGCTGGCGATGCTCATCCTGATTGCGGGTCACCTCGCTCTCGTCCGCCGGAATGGCTCGGCTCCCTCCTGGAAGCCGGCGACCGGGAAGTCACCCGGGCGGTTCTTTCCTGATCACGCCTGGAAAGATGGCACGGCCTCTCTCGGGCTCGTTCTGCTCCTGGCAGGCTTGGCTGCGGTCTACGGCGCACCGCTGGAGGCCAAAGCCGATCCCGCTGTCGCGGGTTACATTCCTCGGCCGGAGTGGTACTTTCTTCCCCTCTTCCAGCTCCTGAAGTACTTCGACGGCCCCTGGAGCCTCATTGGCACCGTCGTGCTTCCCGGCGCCGGGCTCGCGCTCATGCTGGCCTTGCCGTGGCTCGACAGAGCGCCCTCCTCGAGTCCCTCCCACAGAAGGCCGCTCCTGGCACTGGGCACGCTCTGCGCGGGAGCCGTGCTCGGTCTGCTCCTGGCCGCAGTAATCGAGTCGCCGACCGCCTCACATGCCGAGGCACCCTCCGGGATCATCGCGTCAGGGGAGGCAGCATCGGCCCCGGCCCAGCCGCCAGTTCCCCAGCCCGGTCGAACTGCCAAAGCCGATCCCGGGGCCGAGTCCCACAGCTCGCCAGGTTCCGCCGAGGACGGAGAACGTCTGTACCGCGCCCTGCGCTGCGCGGCTTGTCACGAGGGAGATACCCGGACCGGCCCCGACCTGAGCCTGGCCGGTAGCCGCCTGACCCGGACATGGATGAAGGAGTACCTGGTCCGGCCCTACCGGATTCGCTGGGCAGACACGGACAGGAGACCGGAGGCCCGAATGCCGGACTTTCAGCTCACGGCCCAGGAGGCGAGCCATCTGACGGCCTATCTAGCGACCCGAGTCGATCCGGCTCGCGTGGCTGTTCTTCCGGAAAGCCAGGGCGTTTCAAAGGAGCAGATCGCCGAAGGCCGAGAACTCTTTGATGGGTACATGTGCCTGGGCTGCCACCGCCTGGGGGGAGAGGGAACGCAAGTCGGTCCGGACCTGGAAGGGTCCGGCAAGAAGTACTCCCTCGAGTACCTCAGGGCGTTTCTGGAGAGTCCCGATGCGCTTGTCCCCGGCAACCCGATGAAGGAACTGCAGCTCTGGCCGGAAGAGGCCCACGCCCTGGCCGCATACCTGAGTACTCGCTGACAGTCGACCTCCTCTCCCGATCAACCAAAGCTGGACCCAACACCCCTGAGATAAGACGAGTTTTATTGTAGTGGGGCTCCGCCCCACACCCCGTTGGGGGAGCCAGCTCCCCCAAACCCCCAATTGGACTGGTGCGACTGAGAGTGCTGATAAACACTTGAGTAACATACGAAAGCTTGACCTGGTCATCGGGATCCAGGGGCCAATGGCCCCTGACGGGAGTTCGAGGGTAGAGCCCTGGTTTTCAAACATTCCTTCCACTAATTCATGGGTATTGCAGCGAGACCAATAAGGAAGTTTTCAATGCTGAACACGCTCAAGCGGGCTTGGCTGAATCACGTCGCCGAACCGCAGCGATACGCTTCGAACTATGCGTCCCTGGAGAACTGCTACCAGTGGGTCTCTGACCCCTGGTCCTACGGAACCTCCTGGTACGAGGCGGATCGTTACCGGCTGCTCGAAGAGCTCACACGGGAGATTGTCCCGGCACCGGCCAAGATCCTGGAAGTCGGCTGCGGAGAGGGACTGTTCACGCAACGGCTCATCCGCTCCGGCTACCAGGTCGTCGGAGTCGACGTGTCGACAACAGCTATCTCGAGGGCTCAGGAGCGAATTCCTGACGCCTGGTTCATCCATTCCGCGATGGAGGACTTGAATCCAAGTAACCGGTTCGATGCAGTGATTGCGGCAGATATGCTGTACTATTCGAGTGATCCTGGAGCCCTCTTGGGGGTGCTAGAGAGACTCGCACGGACGGTGATCGTGAGCTATACGATCCTCGAAGCCAAGCGAATGGACCCCCTCTTCGAAGGCAAGACTGTCACGGGGTCCAGGATCCGGACCTTTCCCTGGAACTTGCCGACTCCCTGGGGCACACGAACACTCTGGTGGAACTCATCGGCATTAGGTTCGCCCGGCGGAGCGGCAGCACCTTGAGCCGGGAGCGACCGCTGCCAGCGGTGGCTCAATGGCCTCATGCCGGATATGGGATCGGTCGTAGTCATTGCTTTCGCGGGTGCATGTCCCGTAGGGGGTCCCCTGGCCTATTCCGGATCCGTTCGCCCCACAATGGATGCCCGCATCCCTAGTGGGGC
>JAJFLN010000661.1 GCA_021772705.1 Candidatus Cloacimonadota bacterium
AGGCATCATATGTAAAGGAAACAGCGGACCACCACACTAGATCCCCCGCTCAAATCCCAGTCAGGGTCCAGAGCCCACACACCCGTAGCCCCCAGGCCCTACCTCGTTCCCACCCGGAAGCTCTCAATCCGTTCGGCCCGACCCTTCGGCAAGCTCAGGAGGGGGCCCGTGTTTGAGAGGCAGAAGCCCCTCTCCGGAGCTTGCCGAAGGGTCGGGGCGAAGGGGTTTCCGGACGGAAACTACCTCGCCACTCTGAGCAGTTCTTCCAGACTGGTGATCCCCTGCAGGACCTTGACGTACCCGTCCTCCAGGAGATTCACGAAGCCATGTTTCTTCGCCGTGTTGGCGATGGTCTCCGCATCGGCCCGGTTGATGACATGCTCCCGAAGATGGGATGAGTTGACCAGGATCTCGTGAATCGCCTGCCGGCCGAGATAGCCCGACTCCTTGCAGTGCTTGCAACCCACGGGGATGAACATCCGGCCGCTCTTCTTGCCGTGCCTCTCGAGGAAATCGACGAGCTCCGGACTCGGCGGAGCCTCTTTCTTGCACCGATCGCAGAGCCGCCGGCAAAGCCGCTGGGCAACGACACCGAGCAGGACGCTGGCGACCATGTAGGGCTCGACCTCCAGTTCGGTCAGCCGTGCCACCGTCGCTGAGGCCGAGTTCGTATGCAACGTGCTGAAGACCAGGTGACCCGTCAAGGCGGACTCAACAGCAATCTTGGCCGTTTCGTTATCCCGGATCTCACCGATGAGAATCACGTCGGGGTCCTGACGCAACAGAGCCCTGAGAGCCATTCCGAAACTCATGTTGATGACCGGATTGATCTGGGTCTGGTTGAACTCCGAGATGTTGTACTCGATCGGATCTTCGACGGTACAGATGTTGATCCCCGGGTTGGAGACCGCGTCGAGGGCGGCATAGAGAGTAGAGGTCTTTCCTGACCCCGTGGGGCCCGTGACCAGCACCAGACCGTTGGGATGGCGGATCAGCTCGTTGAAGATCTTGAAGCTTCGCTTCGAGAATCCCAGGTCCTCCAGGGTCTGTTTCGTGCCGCTACCGCCGCCGAGGATGCGGATACAGATCTTCTCGCCCTTGGCCACGGGAAGGGAGTTGACACGTAGGTCGATCTTCTTGTTCCCCAGACTGACCTTGATCCGGCCGTCCTGAGGGAGTCGTTTCTCCGAGATGTCGATGTTTGCCATCAGCTTGAGACGGGAGATGAGTTCGCCTTGAAACTTCATGATCGAAGGAGGAATCTTGATCAGTTCCTGGAGGACACCGTCGATCCTGAACCGGACCCTCAAGGAAGCCTCGGCTGGCTCGACGTGAATGTCACTGGCCTTCTCGGCGATGCCTTTCTCGATGATCTGGTGGGCCAAGGCCATGATGGGACCCTCGACCTTCTGAAGGTCCACGGCCTGCATGGCATCGTCGGTCTCGCCAGCTTCCTCGTTGGCAAGGTCGAGAGCGACTCGCTCCATGACCTTCTCGTCATTCGGATTCGCTTGCTCCAGCGCCCGGCGGATCATGGACCCGGAGTCGATGAAGGTCTTCACCTTCAATCCCGTCTTGTGCTCGATCTCGTCAATCAGAAAGATGTTCAGTGGATCGCAGACTGCCAGCTCGAGGCGCCCGTCGGCGACCTTCACGGGACAGACCATGTTCTTCTGCAGGAACTCGATGGGCAGAAGATCCAGAGCTTCCCGGGAGGGATCGTGCTCTTCCAGACGCACTCGGGGAATCTTCAGCTGAGCCGAAAGGGTGTCGGCCAGCTCGTCCTCGGCGATGAACCCGAGGTCGACAAGAACATCGCCCACCCGCTTGTGGGTCTTAGGTTGTTCTTCCAGAGCGTGAGCAAGCTGTTCTTCCGTGATCTTGCCCGCCCGGATCAGGATGTCGCCAACCCTCTCTCGTCGGATCATGCCGCTGTCCTTGTCGGCATCGCTTCAAACCAGGCCGATGCCAAACTCCAACTTACACCGTACCGGTTCATCAGGCCAGTGGGCAACCAGCCGGACCCCACGTCCAGGGAGTCCTGTCTCTCGAGCGATCCACCCGGCCCACTGAAGTTCCTGGAACGACAGGGCTCACGGATTGGCCGCTGCTCCGCCGGATCCGGCGGCACCGGTCCCAACAAGCACGGTGGTCGACAGGGTGATCCGGGAGGGCAGAGTGAAGGAGTGGCCGTTGATGTCTTCCAGGAAGAAAGTGACGTTAGCTTCCACCAGGTTCGGGTTTGGTGTTCCATTGGTCGGGAACAGGAACTCCTCTGCCTCCCGGGATACGACGTCCACGTTGAAGGTGACTAGCCCGGTGCCGAATCCTGCCTGGGCCTGGTCCGTCAGTGTCCCGCCGGCGGCTCCGCCGGCCGGCCCGTTGCCCGTGGCGTTTCCGAGGGTCGATACGACGGGGGCGGCGTCGATGAACACGTTCAGCGGGCCTCCGAACAGCGCCAGACCCGTCGAGGGGCTTCCTGGTTGAGCGAAGGTGTAAACGACAGAGTAGCTCGTCACGAGAGCCGACACGCCGTTGTTGACCCGGAGGCTCACCGATGGAGTCGGCAGCGTCAACTGAGCCCCAGTCTGAGACGGCTGAACCGTGGTGGGCGTGTAGGACAGAACCTGCACGTCAGCCTGGGGCCTCAGGGGGTCGTTGAGGCCCAGGTCCGGGTTGCACCCGGTCTGCCAGAGAAGGCCAAAGGAGGCCAGGAATAGAAAGAGCGCTAGGCTTGCAAAGGATCTCATGATGACGGCTGTCCCTCCATCCTTCCCTATCGGACGTCGGTGCGTTCGGGATGAGGCGCCAGCGGCGTTCTTCCGTCAAAGTACCGCGCCTGTGCCCGGGGCAGGTGTCCACCGGGCTGCGAGTCCGAGGCACTTGAGTGAGCCTGCCGTTGGGGCCACACTCCCGAGAGCGTCCACCGGGACAGGCCTGGCCGGATTGGTCCCGATCGCATCCAGCCCCCACATCTCTTGGGGGCCGCGCAAAAATTGATGCACAGAAGTCGCGCCCAGATTTGGGTCAGATTCGGCTGGTTCGAGCGAGCGGGACCGGAGGCGTAGTGGGCTACGTCGAGAATTCCGCGATTGAGGAGCGGCCGAAGATGGG
>JAJFLN010000662.1 GCA_021772705.1 Candidatus Cloacimonadota bacterium
AAAACTCGGCCATTCAGTCGTCCTGGATGCGGGCATCCATAGTGGGGCGAACGGATCCGGAATAGGCCAGGGGACCCCCTACGGGACATGCACCCGTTTAGATCCCCTTCAGCAGCTCTTCGATCCGCATGGCGAGATCACGCAGATAGTCCAGCTCCTGATCGGACACCTGACGTGGCCTGGAGTCGATGATGAAACAGCGCGAGCCGCACGATGTGTTTCCAGCGTACCGGACCGTGGAAGGCCCTGGCATCGCGATGGAACCGCGGGTTCCCCAGAATCGAATCTTCATTTGAGTTCGGGAGAGCCCTAATCCTGATCCTGATCCTTGAAGTCCTCCGAGTGGATTCCGTAGCGCTTGAGCAGGCGATGAAGACTGCCTCGCTCCATCTTCGCCCGTTCGGCGGCGTGGGTGACGTTGCCGTTGAACTCGCTCATCAGCGCTCGCAGATACTCCTGGGAGATCCGGTCCCGGGCCGATTCGAGCGCTTCCCTGTAGGGTAGATGGGCCAGCAGCTCTCGCGGCAACTCCGCAGCGGACTCGTCTTGTAGCTCCTTGGGCAGATCGCAGGGACGGATGAGTGTCTCCGTGGCCACGGCGACGGCCCGCTCGATGGCATTCTCGAGTTGCCGGACATTCCCGGGCCAGTCGTAACTGCTCAGAGCCCTTAGTGCTGGTGGTTCGAACCCCTCGATCTGGCGCTGATGGATCTTCGTGTGCTTCTGCAGGAAGTGCACGGCGAGCAGCGGAATGTCGTCTCGCCGCTCCGACAGAGGCGGCAGCTCGATGGGAAAGACGTTCAAGCGATAGAAGAGGTCCTCCCGAAACCGGCCAGCGGCCACGGCGGTCTTCAGGTCACCGTGAGTGGCGGCGATGACGCGGGCGTCGACGGCGATGGACCGATTCTCGCCCACGTGCCGGATCTCGCGCTCCTGAAGCGCCCGGTTTAGCTTCACCTGCATCGTCAGCGGCAGCTCGCCGATCTCGTCGAAGAAGATGGTGCCTCCCTGAGCCTCCTCAAAGAGGCCGGGCTTGGCGGAGCCGGCCCCCGTGAAGGCCCCCTTGGCGTGACCGAAGAGCTCGCTCTCCACGAGGTCGGTCGGGAGTGCCCCGCAGTTCACCGGGACGAATTGCCCCGAGGACCGAGCGCTCTGCTCGTGAATGGCAGAGGCAATCAGCTCCTTTCCCGTGCCCGTCTGGCCCGTGATCAGCACCGTGATGTCGAGCCGAGCCGCCTGCTCCACGAGGCCGTGGACGGTCTCGATAACCGGAGTCCTGCCGATGAAGCTGTGGTGGTCTTGGGCCGTGGCGAGCTCTTTGCGAAGACGTCTGGTCTCGTCGAGCAGCTGCTTGCGCTCCAGGGCCCGTGCCACGAGAAGCAGCATCTCGTCGGGGTCGAAGGGCTTCGGCAGATAATCGTAGGCCCCTTTCTTGATCGCCTTGACGGCATTCGCAACAGTGGAGTAGGCCGTGACCAACACGACTTCCGTCTCCGGCGAGCGCCGCTTCACGGCGCTCAGCACCTCGAAACCATCGGCCCCGGGCATCTTGATGTCTGTAATCACCACATCAAACCGCCGAGTCTGCAGCAACTCCAGCGCGGCGGCGCCGTCGGAGGCAACAGTGACGGAGTGGCTCTCGCGCAGAACCCGATCGAACAGCTTGAGCATGTTCTCCTTGTCGTCGACGACCAGAATCTTCGGCAATTCCACTCAGGCAGCCCCCTCGACCCATGCCGGCAGCCGAACCGTGAAGATGGCGCCCCCGAGATCGCTGTCCCCGGCTTCCAAGGAGCCGCCGTGTGCCTGCACAATTGCACGGGAAACGGCGAGTCCGAGGCCCGTCCCTGTCGGCTTGGTGGAGTAGAACGGCTCGAAGAGCCTGTCCGGCCCCTCCTTCGAGAGTCCCGGGCCGTCGTCTTCCACAGTCAGCTCGACGACGACCCCGTCGTCGATACTGCGAGCCCGGACGCGGATCTTGCCGTCCCGGCCGGCGGCTTCGTAGGCGTTCCTCAGGAGGTTGGAGATGACCTGCCAGAGCTTCTCCGGATTGCCCCTCGCCACTCCAGAGCCCTGGATGTCGATGATGGTGGTCACAGACTCTTCGGCTCCCTTCAGCAAGGCAAAGACCTCCGCCGCGATGGCCGTGAGATCGGCCTGGCGGGGGCGGCCCTGGATCGGTCGTGCCAGGTCGAGCAGGCCCTCGACGATCCGCTGACATCGTACGGCCTCTTCCTCCACGATCGCCAGATCCTCGTCCAGCTGGCCCGAAGCGGTCTGGCGCATCACTCGAAGATAGCCCAGCATCACCCCGAGGGGGTTGTTCATTTCATGGGCCACGCCGGCGGCGAATCGCCCGATGGCCGCCAGCCGCTCGCTCTGGAGCAGCTTCGCCCGATGCTCCTGAAGTGAGGAGGTCATCCGGTTGAACTGCCGAGCCAGGCGGCCGAATTCATCGGCGGAGTCCAGGTCGATTCGTGTGGTCAGATCGCCGCCGGCCACCCGCACCGCCCCCTCTTCCAGGAGGGCCATGGGGCGGGTGATCGATCTGCCGACGTAGAGCCCAACGGCGATCGCCAGCAGCATCGCCGCGACGAGGAGCATCAGCATGGTGCGATAGGTCTCTCTCTGCTTGTCCTTTGCTGCCTTGTCGAGACGACCGATGGCGGCCTCCAGATGCTGAGACAGTTGCCCGGCGAGCGCTTCGAGTTCGACGATCTGCTTCTCCCGCAGCGCCGGATCGACGGGCTGCCCGGAGCCGGTCGCGGACTCGAGGAACTCTCGAGCCCTGTCGAACCTCGCGAACAGGGCCAGACTCTCGGAATCTATCGCCTGCTCTTGAACCCGCAGCCTCAGGGCCCGAACTCGCTGGAGACTGGCCTCCTTGGATACAGGCTTCGAACCGTCCTGAAGTCCCGACGGCAGGGCGAACCGGTTGCGGATGGCGCTCGCTAGCAACAGGGCCGCCCGAGCCGCCGATTCGTGTCGTCGCAAGGCGTACATATCACTCTGGTACTCTCCGAGCCCGGCGAGGGCCAGGTAGGACGCCACAGAGAAAATGGCCAGCATGGAGGCGAGAGCCACAAGCAGCCTCTGGGAAAGACTGGAAGAGAACTTCATCGAGGGAGGCTGTTTCGTGGCCTGCTCCTGCGTCTTTCGAGAGCCTGTGAGTCATCAGGCGCGGAACTCGAGTGGGCTCGAGCCCACTGGGGCCTGTGGCTCGCTGCGACGCCGACTCCCGTAGGGTTACACTGTAGCACTTCTGGCCTGCCTGACGTTTGGGCTCCCGATTTCCGGCAGTCCGTCCAGTGGTACGCGCTCGCGTTTGGACGAAGGTCTCGTGCCCAGCCGCGGACGTGCGGTTTCCTGTCTGCCAAGCGTCGGCTCTGGAGGGGCTGAATGCCCGAACTCGCCGATCTCGATCCTGACCCGGATGCCCACGAACCAGCACGAATCAAGCCATCATGCGACATTTCCCCGCTGAGGCTGGCCTACCGGGCCTTTCTCTATCGGGAAGCGTCTCCTCGACGGTTCAGGTGTGGCCATATTGGTGACTCCCGATTCCCGGGCATGGGAGATTCAAGCTGCTGGATCTGCTCCGGGCAGAGATCGGGGGAACGCCGGAGAAGCCGGGGAGTGGGGTGCATGTCCCGTAGGGGGCAGCCAACATTGGGGGTCACGGCGCTCACAGGGATCGCAGAGAACGCAGGGGTTTTCGTGTGGAGAGGTGAGATGCTGAGCACAGGGGTGCCTGGGTCCGACTCTCAGCCAGCTACTCGACGCATCAAGTACGATTTCTCCCAAAAGGATCTCCGTGAGCTCTGCGAACTCTGTGGGCGACCTGTAACTTCCCGAGTCATCGCAACAGAAGCCACCCCCTGGGTGACATGCACCCCGGGAAATGGTTCAGCTTGCCTTGCGGCGGCGGGCCAGCAGGCTGGCGATCCGCTTCTTGCGGCCGATGCTGTCCAGGGCCTTGTCGACGCTGTAACGGACCACGTCATCCGGGTCCTCCTGCAACTTCATGAGGGGGGCGATGGCCCGATCGCTCCCCAGGACCGCCAGGGTCATGGCCGCCGAGGACCGGACGAAACGGTTCGGATCTTCCAGGGAGCCAACAAGGGCCATCACGGAGTCCTCGCCCCCGTGGACCGACAGGACTTCTGCGGTGGCGTACCGGACGGTGGTGTGTTCGTCCAGGAGGAGGTCCGGCAGGGCACGGGGGATGCTGGGGTGGCGGAATAGCTCCAGGTTCTTGATTGCGTGATATCGCACTGTCACCGGTTCAGCCGTATCGACAGCCATCTGTATCAGCATATCGACGATCTCGTCTTCCGAGCGGCTACGAATGTCGTGAGGAGTGTACTTGTCGAAGACTCGGTAGTTGTTGTGAGCCAGAGGGGCCAGGATCCGCTGCCAGGCTGGGCTGCCGGAAACGGGCTCCGACAGCTTGGTTCGGTCCAGTTTCGACAGATCCAGAGCATCCGAGAGCTCGTCCTCCAGGGCCTCCGAGGCGGTCTCGAGATACTCCAGGGCCGCCGGATCGCCGATGGCGCCAAGGCTGTTGGCGGCCTCGGAGGCCAGCAGGGAGTCGCCCGATTGGCAAAGGGCTCCCAGGACCGGGATGGCCTCCCGGTTCCGAGCCTCTCCGAGGGACCGGATCGCCGCGATCTGGACGTCCTGGCTGGCTCCTCGGGCTGCCAGGTCCATCAGAGTCTGAATGTCCTGTCCGGGCCCGCCGAGACTCCCAGCCTTCTGGTGCCACTGTGTTAGCCGGTACCTGGGCAGGTAGCGAGCGAAGAGCTTGAGGGACACGATCGAGGCGGCCAGGAACGCGAAGGTGCCCTGAAAGGCCTCGAGGGATGTCGCAGACTGGAGCATGACAAAAATCGGCGGCCAGAGCCGCCTCGCCGGAAGGATAGCACGTCCCTATCGAACAGAACAAGCTCTAGAAGCACTGTTCTTGTGCGAATCGAAGAAGCGGAGAGGAGGGCACCGATCAGGTTCCCGCCCCTCATAGTCCTCTAAAGTGGAGGGCCGTGGAATCAGCAAGGACAAAGGGTTCTTGGCTTCCGGGCGCACTCCCTACCGGCCTGGCAGGGCTCCGTCAAGGTAGGCGCGGGAGTGGCTTCAGGACAGGGAAGTATCTTTTCGCTGGCTTTTCTTGGTTCTGGCAGATAGTCTTGTGGGCGTGAAGGGCACGACGAATTCAGGCGAAGCTGTCAGGGAGCGGTTT
>JAJFLN010000663.1 GCA_021772705.1 Candidatus Cloacimonadota bacterium
GCCTGTCGAAGCATGTCCTGAGCTACGCCGAAGGGGATGAATGGAGCGGGCGGCCATATCGTCTGACCCTTCGGCAAGCTCAGGAGAGGGGCCTCTGCCGCTCCAACACTGGCCCTCCCCTGAGCCTTCGAAGGGTCGGGCCGAACGGATTGGGAGTTTCCGGACGGGAACTCTCCACACGAAAACCTCTGTGCTCTCCGCGACCTCCGTGATCTCCGTGAACCCCAATGGCGGCTGCCCCCTTTGCTACAGGCTCCATCCAGTGCGAGTCAGTCGATCGGACGCGCAATGGATGCGGCCAGGTCCAGCACCTCGTCTGCTTCGATCCCTGTCAGGCAAGCCAGATCTCCGCGAGCGCATCGATTCGACTCGCAGGGAGTGCATTCCAGGGTCCGCCGGAGGACCCGGACTGACGTCGACAGGGGCCGGGTAATCGCCTCATTCCCGGCACCGAAGAGCACCACTGTCGGTGTGGTCGTCAGTCCTGCCACGTGAGCGGCCCCGGAGTCATTGGCCACCAGGACCCGGCATCGCTCGATCATGGGCAGCAGCAGCCTCAAGGGGCCTCGTCCGCAGAAGTCGACACACTGATCGCCCAGTCGTTTCGAGACCTGTTTGGCGGCGGATCGATCTCCGGCGCCTCCGAGGATCAGGACCCGGCTACCCAGCCTTCGGCTCAGCCCTTCGGCCACCTCTGCAAACCGCTCGACAGGCCATCTGCGGGATTCACCCACCGCCCCAGGAGCGATGCCGATCCAGGCCTCCTCCTCCGTCGAGCCGGAGCACTGCTTCAGCATCCGGGCGGCCTCCAGCTGGTCTTCCTCCGGGACCCGGAGCGCTTCTGTCACAGGCTCCGGGATCTCCAAGCCGACTGACCGCAACAGATGCAGATAGGCAGAAGCCCGGTGCAGGGTTCGAGCCCCGCTGTCCCAGGGCACGGGATGAGTCAGGAGCGGACTTCTCAGGTCCCTGGCATAACCGACCCGGATCGGTATCCGGGCCAACCAGGGCAGCAGGGCCGACGAGAAAGAACCAGGCAGCAAGAATGCCGCTCCGAACTCTCGGTCAGCAAGCCGTCTGGCGATGCGGAGATTTCCCAGCAAGCCCCGGTCTTTTCCTCGGTCCTCCAGCAGCCAGCCATCGGCATGGGGCGACAGGCGGGTCACGTCGAAGGACTGTGACCGGGTCAGGATAGTGAGTGGATTCTCGGGGAACGACCGGTGCAAGGCCCGATAGAACGGCAACGCCATCACCCCGTCCCCGACCCAGTTGGGACCCCGCACCAGAATGGGCGATCCGGGGGTGACATCGAGGGATCTCATGCGTCCCTCTGGCATGGTCGGCAGTCCCTCTCCCATCGTCGGGCATATTTCATGAAATGATAGTAGGCCGTGCCGATGGAGAGAATCAGACCTTCGACGCCGTCCAGGAAGCCTCGGCGCAGGACGTACATTCTGAGGAAGGCCCAGAGGGGGCTGCCCACCAGCCTCCAGAGGCGAAACTCCTTCTCCGGTGTCGCGTCCTCCGCCCAGAGTCGCGTGTAGAGATCCAGCTTGCTCACATACTGGGACAGATCCCGGTAGCTGTGATGGTCCAGGACATGAGCCAGACGGCCTCCCGCCCGGGCATCGTCCAGGACGAACCTTTCATGAACGGCCCGGCGGTCATAGTGGCCTTTCCCTCGCCGGAACAACCTGATTGTCCAATCATCAGGCCAGCAGTGATCCATGGTCCTGCCCAGGAACCGGGTCACCCGTCTGACCTGGAAGTAATCCAGCTCCCGGGCCTCGGGCTGGTCCAGGACATGCTTGATTTCCCGGGCAAGCTCGGGCGTCACTCGCTCATCGGCGTCAACGACCAGGACCCAGTCCGCCGTGGCCAGGGAGAGGGCGAAGTTCCGCTGAACTCCGAAGCCCTCCCACTGACGGATCTCCACCCGGTGGGCCAGGGGGCGGGCGAGTTCAACGGTCCGATCCTGGGACCCGGAATCGACCACGATTCGTTCATCGACGAACTGGAGCGTCTCGAGGCACTCCTCGATGTTCCGCTCCTCGTCCCTGCTGATGACGACGGATGAGAGGGTTGGCTGCATGGAGTCATTGTGAGACAGAGTGGCCTCCAACTTCACCCTCGCCTGGCGTCCATCACGGCTTCCAGATGCTCCAGGGTCCGGTCCGTTGCGCCTCGGCGCTCGGCCACGGCGCTGCGGGCTCGATGACCCAGAGATCGGGCCTCCTCCGGATGAGTCAGGTAATGACGAAACAGGTCCCTCAGATCCCGGGGGTCCAGGACCTGGCGGCTCCCATCAGCCCGTTTCAGCAACTCCACGGCATCGCTAAAATTGAAAGCGTGGGGTCCGTGAATCACGGCTGCCCCCCGGGCTGCCGGCTCCAGCAGGGAGTGGCCGCCAACGGGGACCAGACTGCCGCCGACGAAGGCGACGAGTCCTCGTCCATAGAAGTCATCCAGCTCGCCCATGGTGTCCAGGACCAGCACGCCGCCGGGAAAGACATCGGCGCCATCGGAGCGCCGCCTGCAGTCGAGTCCCAGGCGACGGCCGTGCTCCAGGACGGAGGGCACGGTCTGGCCGTGCCGGGGTGCCAGGACCAGGGACCGATCCGAGACCTCCGAGATCAAGGCGGCAAAGAGGTCCAGGATGACCTCGCTCTCACCAGGGTGAGTCGATCCTGCAACGAGGGTGGAGGACCGGCGCGGATCCAGTGACGAGGAGCCGGGCTCCTCCAAGACCAGCTGGTCGTACTTCATGTCCCCCACCACGTCCAGTCTTCTCGGCGAGGCTCCCAGGGACTGAATGCGCAGCCCATCTTCCCGGCTCTGCATGAGAAGACGGGTGAACGCCGAGAGGCAGGCAGAGTAGAGCCAGCCCAGCCTGGTGTACCGGCCCATCCGCGACGGAGAGATGCGTCCGTTGACCAGGACCAGCGGGATCTGCCGCTCCAGACACTGACCGATGAACCCGGGCCAGATCTCGGTCTCCACCAGGATGCAGAGCCGCGGGTTGAGAAGCTCGAAGAAGCGGGGAACGATCCAGGGCAGGTCGTAGGGAAAGCCGATCACGTGATCTGCCACGGTCTTTTCCCGGGCGATCCGGGCGCCCTCGGGAGTGGTGCAGGAGAGGACCAGCGGTGTCCCGGGAAACAGCTGTTTCAGATCCGAGATGAGTCGCCGGACGGCGAGGGTTTCCCCGACGGAACAGGCCTGAATCCAGATCCCCCCGGAGGGCAATCTCTGACGCCCCAGCTCCAGCCCGAGCTGTTCGCGCCAGGCCCTGCCAGCTCGCCGCCCCGTGAGCTGTCCTACCGCCAGTGCCACCGCCAGCAGCGGCAACAGCCCCGTCAGCAGTCCGTTGTAGAGCCAGAATGGGCCAAGGTCCACATCCCCCTTAGCCGGTGGCTGAGGCGGCATCTCCCCTGGTGACCCGACAGACACACTCACATGTACTTCCCCGTTCGGCCCGAGCTTGTCGAGGGCCTCTGGCGACATCCCGGCTGGCCCCTTCGGCGTGGCTCAGGACATACTTCGACAGGCTCAGGCCGAACGGAACAGGAACTATTCAGACGGGCCACGAGCTGTCCCTCGAGGGTCACTGATCCCGGGCTGAGCGGAACCGACTCAGACTTTCACTGATGCTCTCGGCAGTCGTGCCCGTCACGATGGCGCCGACCATGAGGGAACTGACCCCGCTGGCCCGGAGGGCGGGCAGATCCTCGGGTTGCACCTTCTTCTGGGTCGGTACGATCACCGGCAGACGGCTCGCCCCGGCCAAGGCGGCGTACTTCAGCAGATCCCCGGCCGTCAGATCCTGGCCGTATTGATCCGGGGGAACGATGGAGGCCTCCAGCGCGTCGGCACCGATGCGGCGCAGAGCCCTCGCCTCCATCACGTCGTGGTCCGGCGGCAAAGCCACCATGGTTCTCAAAGGCCTGACGGTCAACAACGAGGCCGGAAGATCCCCCGCATAGCTATCGAGGAACTCGAACCCCATCCCCGCCAGCGCCTGCAACTCCTGGAGAGAAGCGAAGGTGTCTGATCCAGGCATCACCCCCAGGGCACACCCGGCCTCACGGGCCAGACCCGCAATAGCCTCGAGGCTCTCCCGCTCTTCAGCAAATGCGCCGAACCGTGTCCCACTCGCCCGATGCTCACAATTCAGATGGACCTTCAAGGCATCGGCGCCGCCATCAATGGCAGCCCGAACCAGCTCCACCTCATTTCGAGGCAAGCTAGCGATCAGCGGAAACAGCTCCTCCTGCAGCAACGCAAACAGAGTCTTCATGGCAGAAACAGAATAGCAGGTAAGGCCAATGCCCATGAATGAGTGGAAGGGATGTTTGAAAACGAGGGCTCTGCCCTCGAAGTCCCGCCAGGGGCCATTGGCCCCTGGACCCGGATGAACAGGTCAAGCTTTCGTGTGTCATTCAAGTGTTTATCAGCACTCTCAGTCGTACCAGTCCAATTGGGGGTTTGGGGGAGCTGGCTCCCCAAACGGGGCGTGGGGCTGAGTCTCACTACAACAAAATCCGTATTATCTCACCGGCATTGCAGGCAAGGCCTCTCCCCTGTCCCACCTACCCGAAGCCCGACGCCCGAGGCCCGACGCCCAACGCCCAACGCCCCCCTCACCCCCGAGGCGAAGCAATCACCACCACCGGCTCCTCCTCCGGAGTACCGGCCAGCTCGGCCGTGACCAGCGCGGCGATCTGCTCTTCCCTGGCGATGCCCGAGAGATCCAGGAGGCGGCTTCCATGGAGGAGCTGAACTTCCGGAGCCTCCCGTCCGCTGTCACCGTAGTCAGCCAGGCCAGCCAGAAAGGCCGGCAGCCCCCCGGGGATCTTGCGAGCCGGAAGTGACAGGCAGGAGGCGTTGGCCTTCTGGAGCCGTACGACGCCTCCCCTATCCAGGACTCGCAGATGCGTTTCCTGGCGGGTCATCAAACCGAGTAGCCAGCGGCGTTGCCGAGGGGCCTGGTAGACCTGGAAGGCCGTTGTGGATGCGATCGGTTTGGGAGTTTCACATCCCTGTGGGAACAGGGTCGGCAGATGGGCTTCCAGTTCGTCGACGGGAACGGGCACGGGATCTGTCACCGTCGAACCCGTGGCGGTGGCCCGGAGAACGCTTCGAGAGGTGTCGACCTCCACCTCGACCTGGATGCTGTCGGCCCGGGCTCCGGAGGCGGTGATGGCCTCCCGGGCTTCCCGGCGGATGGCCAGCAGCTCCGCCTCTCCCGGAGTGACGACTGTCCTCTCCACGCACTCCCGGAGCATGGCGATGGCCGTGCCGATGGCCGAAATGACCGGCGCCCGGTCCACGATCCGACAGGGCAGTCCCAGGCGGGATGCCACTGCGGGCACCACGGCCTGGGCTCCACCGCCGCCCCCGATGAGGCAGAGGGTCTCCCGGTCGAGACGGTGTTCCCGGATCAGCCGGTCCACCACCTCCGCGACCTTCGCCCCGGCAAGGGACTCGATCCGGCGGGCTGCCTCGATTGGGTCCTGATCCAGCTTCCGCAGCGCCGCCTCGACGGCCAGGGGATCGCCCTTGCCCCAGTCAGCCACGTCGTACCGGCCCAGCAGGTTTGCGGCACATGTGGGTGTCACCGTCACGGCGGGAGCCTCGCCCAAGGCGTCGAGACGCAGCTGACCTGTGGCGGGCCCTCTGGCGAGGCGTGACATCCGGCCGGCAGAGGAGTAGCAGGCATATTCGTAGCCTGCGATGTGAGCGCTCCGAGGACCGACATCGACGATCCTCCCCCCATTCAGCTGGGGGACGGAACCTCCGCCGATACCGACGGTGGTGATGTCCAGAGTCCGAACCGACAGCCGGTGTCCACCGACTCGGGCTCCCGCCACCCGGGCGCGGCCGTTCCGGATGACAGAGATATCCGTGCTCGTCCCCCCCACTTCCAGGAAGATGCCGTCA
The DNA here is from genome assembly GCA_021772705.1 of Candidatus Cloacimonadota bacterium. Taxonomy (GTDB): domain Bacteria; phylum Muiribacteriota; class UBA6191; order JACPRK01; family JACPRK01; genus OFTM100. The sequence continues at coordinate 5,941 of JAJFLN010000663.1, forward strand.
CTGACCCGGGCGTGGATTACGGCGGCGGCGACTCCCGCAGCGGGGCCCGAGAGGATCGTCTGGATCGGCCGGCGTTTCATCTCATCAAGGCCCATCACGCCGCCGTCGCTTCGCATCACCAGGACCGGCACATCGATACCCAGTTCTTGCACGGACAGCTCGGTCTGGTGGGCCGTGCGCATCATCACTGGCAGGATCGATGCGTTCAGTACGGCGGTCCGGGTCCGGGACGACAGGCCGTGGAGCTTGGAGAGCGCCGAGGCTGCCGTGGCTTGCAGTCCCGCCGCCTCCAAGACGGCTACGGCTTTCCCTTCCAGGGACTCCGGGTCGATGCCGAATGCCTGGGACACGACAACTGTCTCCGCCCCGGCGGCCTTCAGTTGCCGTGCGGCATCCTCCAGACGGGCTTCGAGATCGGCGGCGCCAGAGTCCACCTGTACGTGAACCGTCTGAAGAACAACTCCCGGCCCCAGTTCCAGATCCCCCAGCCGGGTCTGCTGTTCAGCCAGCAGGGAGGTGGGGCCGGATCCGAGTCCCAGGATTCCGACCCGTGCCGTGTCACCCTCCAGAAGAGCGTTGGTGGCCTGAGTGGTTGAGAAAGCGACGAAGGCAAGCTGCCCCGGGGTCAGACCGGCCTCATCCATGAGGCGGCGAAGAGACTGGACCACTCCCGCCGCGACACCGGTTCCGGCGTCGTGGGTGGTCTTGACCTGCACCTGGCCCAGAATCCGATCGTCGGCAGGATCGAGAGCTACGGCGTGGGTGAAGGTCCCCCCCACGTCGATACCGATCTGCACCTTGCCACCCGATGAAGCGCCCAGTTCAGACCCCCTTTCGGTCTTCCTCGAGAGCGGCCTCGACCCGGGACAGGACCCGGGCGGCGTCGATGCCGGGCATGCAGAGGTAGTCCCCGCAGGGGTCCTTCCGGAAACAGGGCGAGCACCATAGATCTCTCCTGTGAATGACCCTGTCGGCCAGACCGTAGGGACCGGTTCGGAGGTGGTTCGCCGGGCCGAAGAGGGCCACCACGGGCCGGCCGAGAGCCACGGCCATGTGCATGGGCCCAGAGTCGCAGCTCACCACCAGGTCGGCACACTCCAGAACACCGAGCAGCTCTTGCAGGTTTGTCTGCCCCACCAGGTTCAGGGGAGCCGCTCCGGCAGGCACGAGCCCGGCCAGGGCACGGCTGGAGCGAGCCGACTCCGGGCCGCCGACGAGACAGACTCTGGCGTCCAAGGCAGTCTCGATGCCCCAGGCGAGGCGGGCCCAGCTGGAGATATCCCATCTGTTGGCCGGCTTTCCCGCCCCGATGCTGAGGACGACCCAGCGGGACTTCTCCTCCATCCTGGCCCGGGCCTTCTCCAGCTCCAGGGGCCTGGCTCGCAGGAGCCACTGGACGGAACGATCCTCGATACCGAGATGAGCGGCGAACTCCATATACTGGTCGACGACATGACGCATCGGGTCATGGGGTTCGATCTTCTCGTTGGTGAAGAGCCAGGAGAGTTCCCGGCTCCGGTTGAAGTCGAATCCGATTCTCCGAGGCGCTCCGGACAGGAGAGCCAGCAGGCCGCTCTTGAAGAGTCTCTGGGTCTCGAGGACGATGTCATACCGGCAGGCCCGGACCCGGCCCAGCTCCTCCGCCAGTTCCCTGGGCCGCCGCAGGTCGATCCTGTGGACTCGATCCACGGAAGGGTGGCCCTGGAGCACGGCCTCGGAACGAGGATGCACCATCCAGCCGATCTCACAGTCCGGCGACGCCCGCTTGATGGTGTTGGCCAGGACCAGTCCATTGACCACGTCTCCGATAGCGCCGAGACGGAGGATCAGTATCCGGGACTCAAGACTCACGGCTACCCTGGCACAACACCTCTCCCGAGAACTCCTCGCTGTACACGTCCCGGAAGTCTTCGCCGAAGTAACGGTAGAGGAAGTACAGGACTTCCCGGTCCGAGACGGGCAGCTCTTCCTTGCGCATGGATCGGGCCAGCCGAAGCAGGTTCTGCTTGATCCTCCGGCTGCCGAGGATCTCGTGGAACCGGGCGCCGTCGAGATCGAGCAGGTGCCCTCCGGCCTCGGTGAGCAGCAGATTCCTGACGTTCAGGTCGTTGTGGTAGAGCTGGCACTCGTGCATCTTCCGGATCGAGTCCGCCAGCATCGCCAGAGCCCACCGGCGAGTTCCGCCGCTTCGCTCGGATGTGAAGAACTCCAGCAGGTCCCGGGCATTGACCACCTCTCGGGTGATCAGGTCTCCTCGGTAGAGGACGGGGGTGACCCACCGCACGACGGCAGCCAGAACTTCCGGCGTCGCCACTCCGACGCGGCGGGCCTCGGCGCTGGCCTCGAGCTCCAAGAAAGGCCTGGGCGGAGAGGTCCAGAACAGGTCCCCAGTGAGGAAGCGGAACCAGCCCCCATGCTGGTAGTGACGCACCACGAGGCGGCCCTCGACTCCAGGGACGGGGAAACTGACGGCCAGACCTCGTCCGGCGTAGAAGACCACGTCCCGGGCAGACGACAGCAGACGAGGCAGCATCCGCTCCACGTAGCGCTCGCCGTCAGGCAGGAGTGAATCCTCGAAGCCCTTGCGAATCCAGGCCTCCGTCGCTCCCCGCCGAAAGGGGACGAAACCGCTGCGAATCTCATCTGAGGGCTGATAGAACGTCACGCGGACATCAGACGAATCCGTCTTCCCTCCGGCCTCGGGCCGAGAGGTCCCAGGGCTTGACCAGCCTGTCGATGGCGATGCACTGCTGCAGCAGCTCCTTCAGGTAGTCGAATCGAAGCATGCTGCAGGCGTCACACATGGCTCGCTCCGGCGACAGGTGTGTCTCGATGAACAGGGCGTCGATGCCGGCTGCCACGCCGGCCCGGGAGAGGTGAGGCACGTACTCCGGATCGCCTCCGGCCGGGTCCTTGCTCGGAATGCCGGGCTTGCGAATGATGTGGGTCGGGTCGAGGACGACGGGGCATCCCATGGCACGCATCCTGGGCAGGGAGCGATAATCGGCCACCAGGTCGCTGTAGCCGAAGGTGCTGCCCCTTTCGGTCAGCATGATCCGATCATTTCCGGTGGACTCGATCTTCCGGATCACGCCTTCCATCGCCGAGGCGCCCAGGAACTGGCCCTTCTTGACGTTGATGACCTTGCCGGTCTTGCCCGCAGCCAGAGCCAGGGGAGTCTGCATCGAAAGGTAGGCCGGAATCTGAACGACGTCGGCGACCCTGCCGATCACCTCCGCTTCCTGAGGATCGTGGGCATCGGTGAGGATCGGGACGTCGAACTTCTCCCTCACTTCCGCCAGCAGGTCCAGGCCGTCTCCCACCAAAGGGCCTCGATAGCTGGCGGACTCTCCCCGGTTCGCTTTGTCATAGGAGGCCTTGAACACCCAGGCGATTCCGAGCTCATCCACCAGATCCCGGATCCTGCCGGCGATCTCCATGACCTGTTCCCGGCTCTCGATGACGCAGGGTCCGGCGATCAGCGCCAGCGGATTGTCTCCTCCGATACGCACATCTCGAATCGCGACTTCTCTCACTCCAGACACTGCGGTTTCAACCCCTTATCAGCCACCAGGGCCCGGATGGACTCCAGATCCTCGGGAGTGTCGACGCCCCGGATCTGGGCGCCGGTTTCGACGGTGAAGATCCGGTGGCCGTTCTCCAGGACCCTCAGTTGCTCCAGACTCTCAGCTCGCTCCAGGGGGCCGGGCTTCCAGCCCGAGAACTCCAGGAGGAACTCTCTCCTGTAAATGTAGACTCCTATATGCAGCCAGCGTACCACCCGATCTCGTGCTTCTCGTATATGAGGAATGGGGGCCCGGGAGAAATAGAGGGCATTGCCCGCGGCGTCCCGGGCCACCTTCGCCGTCTGGGGTGACTTGACCTCACGGGCGTTCCGGGCCTTCCGGACCAGGGTCCCGACGGGCGCCCTCTCCTGGGACAGGAACCCCTCGACCAGAGCGTCCAGCATCGCGGGGTCCATCAGCGGCTCGTCCCCCTGAACATTGACCAGCACGCCGTAGTCGGGAAGCATCCGGGCCACCTCAGCCATCCGATCCGTTCCGCTGGGATGCTCTCGGTCCGTCAGACAAGCCTCACCACCGAACTTCCTGACGGTCTTGAGAATTTCGTCACTGTCGGTGGCAACCACCACCCGTTTGATTGAGGTGGCGGCGCTTGCGGCGCCGTGGACCCACTGGACCATGGGAAAGCCTCCAATATCGGCGAGAGGCTTGCCGGGCAGCCGCGTGGAGCCGAGACGCGCGGGAATGACGGCGAGGACTTCCATGGGGCGCCCAAGTTAGCATTTCTCTCCGGCTGCTCTCAACTTTTGTCCGATCTCCGACGATACCAAGATGGACCTTCTGAAAAGGGAGATTGGATGCTCGCGAAACGTACTGAACGCCACTACGGGATATTGGTTTTCTCCCTGGGCTTCATTATCTTGTTCCAGTCACTGGCCATCGGTAGAGATGCCAGCCGGCTCGAAACACCGGCGCTGTCAATCCTCATGCCATTCGATGAGGAAGAAGGAGCCGCCAAGCCTGATGCCGAGAGTCCGTCGGCAAGCCCGGCGATGCCGGAGAACGAGCAGCCGGTCATGGAGATGGCCCTGTCCGACCAGCTTGCTTCTCAGGGTCTATTCCTGGACCGGGTCGTGGGGGAAACGAATCGCGAGCTGGCCTACACGGTTCAGAAGGAGGACACCTTCTTCTCCATCGCCCGCCAGTTCGGCATGTCGGCCCGAGAGTTGGCCAAGGCCAACGGCCTGAAGCGCCTCTGGGCCCCTGTGGGAGCCGAGCTCCGGATTCCTCGCCCGCTGGACGAGGCGATCCCGGCGTTCCTGACCGATGAAGCGGGCCACCACTACGTACACACCCTCAAGAAAGGCGAGACGATCGCCAAGATCGCCAGCCGGTTCCATGCCCTTGCCGACGAGATCCGCGCTGACAACGGCCTGGAGGCCGGAGAAGAGCCTGAAGCAGGTTCCGAAATCGGCATCCGGATTCCGGAAGTGATTCAGTACAAGATCCGTCCCGGTGACAGTTTCTGGAAGCTCTCCCGACTCTACGAGGTCGACCTGGAGACTCTGATGGAGCTCAACGAGGCGGCGGCCAGGGCTCTGCGGGTTGGAAGCATGGTCGAGATTCCGGTTCGGGATCCAGCGATCCTGGCCCGGGTCTGGAAGAAGCGATCGGCCAACACCAGCGCCTTCTCCTACCCACTCCAGGGCCGTTTGACGGACCGGTTCGGCAGCCGCATCCACCCGATCTACCGGGTGAAGAACTTCCACTCCGGCATCGACATCGCGGCGCCGAGAGGCACGACGATCCGCTCGGCGCGCAATGGGGTGGTCAAGTTCTCGGGATACAAGCGAGGCTATGGCCGGGTGATCGTGATCCGCCATCCCGGCGGGATGGAGACCTGGTACGGCCACTGCTCCAAGCTGCTGATCCGGCGAGGAGCGGAGGTCAAGTCCGGGGACAAGATCGCCCGGGTCGGATCCACCGGCGCCGCCACGGGCGCGCACCTGCATTTCGAGATTCGACGGAACAGCAAGCCCGTGAACCCACTCAAGTACTTGAGAGGTTAGGGACAGGGAAGCATGAATTCATCCGAAACCCCGCATCCCATCGAAGTTGACAAGGTTCCATGCCAGTGGTATAGTCGCAGCGCAATTTCCGCCCTCCAGGGCGGTGTTTTGCACATATTCCCTAGAGAGGTAAGACGAATGAACTCCACCAAAACTCTCCTGCCTTTGGCAGCACTGTTCCTCTTCACCGCCCTGCTTCCCGCGCCGTCACTGGCCGAGAAGGTAGCCACCGTAGACATGGCGAAAGTCCTCCGGAGCTACGACGAGGTCAAGCGTGCCGTCGGGTACATCAAGGAGAAGAAGGACGAGTACCAGAAGGTCATCGACAGCCTTCAGGACCAGATCCGCAAGATCAATACCGACATCCAGAACTCCAAGGAGAAGGGTGGCGACACGAAGGGCCAGGAGACGGAGAAGCGCAAGATGATCTTCGAGCTCCAGAAGCGCTACCAGTCGCTGCGGGGCAAGCTCGACAGGATCGAGGCCGAAGAGTTTGACCAGATCAAGGACCGGATCAAGATGGAGATCGGCAAGCTCGTCAAGAAGAAGGACATCGATCTCGTCATCGAGAAGCAGTGGATTTACCACGGAGCTTCACTGGACCTGACTGACGAACTGCTGAAGATCCTCGGCTCCTCAGCCAAGTAGCTTTCAACCTTCTGGATTGAACTCACGAGGTCCGCAGGACCTCGTGTCAAACCTTCCTGACCAATGGCCAAGCCGCAACCTCGCTTGCAGATCCCTCTGGGGGAACTGGCGCAGATCGCCGAGGGCGAACTCGTCGGTGACCAGCAGACCATCATCTCCGGTGTTTCGGAGATTGATAAGGCCTGCGACGGCGATATCACCTACGCCGTCAACAAGCAGTACGTATCAGGTATCTCGAAATGCCGAGCTTCGGCCATCGTGGTTCCCCTGGATGTCACCCGGCTGGACCGGCCCATGATCCGGACGAAGGATCCCTACTGGTCCTTCGCCAAGATCCTGGAGGTCTTCAGCCCCGAGCAGGCCCAACCTGATCCGGCAATCCACCCTCAGGCCTGTATCAGTCCCGGCGCCACAATTGGCGAAGGAGTCGTCATACGGCCCTTCTCGATCGTGGAGGACGGGGCTGTCATCGGCGACGGCACCTTCATCGATTCTGGCGTCCACGTGGGAAGTCAGACCCGGATCGGCAGTCAGTGCCACATCTATCCCAACGTGACCATCCGGGAGAGATGCCTGATCGGGAACAACGTTCTGATCCAGTCCGGATCCGTGATCGGCTCCGACGGGTACGGGTTCGTCCTGAAGAACGGGCAACACTACAAGATCCCGCAGATCGGAAGCGTCGTCATCGGGGATCGAGTCGAGATCGGGTCCTGCGTGACCATCGACAGAGCGACCATTGGCCGGACCGTCATCGGAGCCGGTACAAAGATCGACAACCTGGTGCAGGTGGGACACAACGTTGAGATCGGTGAGAACTCCCTGCTGGTAGCTCAGGTGGGGATCAGCGGCAGCACCAAAATCGGTGAGGGCTGCAGGTTCGCCGGTCAGAGCGGCACGGTGGGCCACCTGTCCATCGGTCCCGGTTCGACCATCGCCGCCAGGGGTGTGGTGTTCAAGGACCTGGAGCCGGGATCCTTCGTCTCCGGTTTCCCCGCCAAACCCCACCGGGAAGAGTTGAAGATCATCGCCTCCCTTCGGAAACTACCGGACCTGATCCGGCGCCTCGGTTCCCTCGAGAAATTCGTCGAGGGACTGCGCCGAAAGTGAGACTTCACATGTTTGTTGCGCTCCGAAGGACAGGCCTGAACCTGGCGAGGTCGATGCTCGTCACTCTGCTCGCCAGCAGCCCCCTCCTGGCTGTGCCCTCCCCGGAGGGACTGTCCGGTATCCTGCGCCTTCCCAGCGCCTTCGTCTCCGTCGGCACCGCGGGGTACCTGCACAAGGGAGACGCGGGAGTCAGCTTCGCTTATCCGCTTTCTCAGGGCATTGAGGCGGGCATGACCCGCAAGGGCGGAGCCACGGCCTTCCATACCAAGGTCCAGGTCATTCCAGGCAGCAAGGACAGCCTCATGCCCGTCGTCGCCGCTGGCGTTCAGGACTTGAAGAAGGATCTGGGCCCCAGGAACTACTTCTGGGTCATGTCGAAGCACTCGTCGATGCTGGAGGCCACCCTGCATGCCGGTGTCCGCCGATCCAAAGGGTTCTTCTCCGGAAAGCCTTCCTACTTCGCCGGCGCCGAGTACACCGTTCTCGGCCCGATCCACATGAAGGGCGAGTACGACTGGGGAACGGACTCTGGCAGCGTGGGTGTGGAGTTTCAACTCAATCCATCGTTGGCTGTCTTTGACTACTATCTGGACTCACTGGGCAACAGTACGATGGCAGCATCGAACCTGATCGGCGTCAGCTTCCAGACCAGCTTCTGATGGAAACCGCCGAACGCCAGACCACGCTGGCCAAAGAGACGGGTTACCAGGGGGTCGGTCTGCACACGGGGCAGATGGCGACCATCAAGTTCCTGCCTGCCCCGGAGGATCACGGCATCGCCTTTCGACGAGTCGACCTTCCGGGAGCCCCCCTCTTTCCCGTCACCTGGAAGACTGTCACTGACGGAATACGGGGCACCAACGTCCAGATCGACGGACATACGATCTACACCATCGAGCACATACTGGCGGCCTGCTCAGGCCTGTCGGTGGACAACCTGCTGATGGAGCTCGATGCCGCCGAGCCTCCCGTCGCCGACGGCTCCAGCCTGGAGTTCGTTCGCCTGTTCAAGGAAGCGGGGCTGAAGCAGCAGGATGCCCTGAGAAGTGTCTATCGACTCCGGAAGTCCGTCGCCTTCAGCGACGACCGGGCGTCGGTCACGGCTGTCCCGGCCGACACCATGAGGGTCTCCTACACGCTGCAGTATAGCAACCCCGTCATCGGGTGCCAGTTCAAGGAGGTCAAGGTCGAACCGGAGGAGTTCTGCCGGGAGATCATGGGAGCTCGAACGTTCTGCTTGAAGGAGGAGGTCGATCAGCTGAGGCAGCGAAACCTGGCTCTTGGCGGCTCCCTGGAGAACGCCGTCGTGGTCGATGACGACAAGATCCTGAACGACGAGCTCCGTTATCCCGACGAGTTCGTACGCCACAAGCTGCTCGATCTGATCGGCGACCTCTACGTTGCGGGAAAACACATCCTGGGCCACTTCATCGCCCACAGAAGCGGCCATAAGCACAACGTCCGCCTGGTGAAGAAGCTCTTCGACACCCAGGCCATCGACCTCGAGACCGCAACGGATCCGGCGGCGCAGTTCGACATCCGCCGTATCTGGGAGCTCCTGCCCCACCGCTTTCCTTTCCTGCTCGTGGACCGGATTCTCGAGCTCGACGTCGGAGTCCGGGCCGTGGGAATGAAGAATGTCAGCATCAATGAACCCTATTTCCAGGGCCACTTTCCTCATCGACCCATCATGCCCGGCGTCCTGGTGATGGAGGCCCTGGCACAGGTGGCCGGTGTCTGCATCATGTCCATTCCGGAGCACCGGGGGAAGACCCCCTTCTTCACCGGTCTCGATTCGGTCCACTTTCGCAAGCCAATCACCCCGGGGGATCAGATCAGGCTCGAGATTGAAGTGGACCGGCTTCGTGGTAAAATGGGCCGAGTCCGGGGCAAGGCACTGGTTGACGGTCGCATGGCCGCAGAGGGCGTGTTGAAGTTCACCGTCATCTGAGCTCCCTCGACCGAACCGGGGCCGCGCCCGGCAGTTGAGGACCGGAGACAGCACCTCCGGTCGCGAATCAGCATTCCTGATAGACCCGATGTCGAACTGAAACAACGGAACAGGACCGATCCATGGCTTGCAAGATTCACCCCACGGCGGTCGTCTCTCCCGGAGCACAGCTGGGAGAGGACGTGGAGATAGGTCCCTATTCGATCGTCGCCGACGACGTGGTGATCGGCGACGGCACCGTGCTCGGGCCCAGGGTCCTCGTGGAGCGGTGGACCACCCTGGGCAAGAGGAACAGGATCTTCGCCGGGGCCGTCATCGGCAGCGAGAGCCAGGACCTGAAATTCCGGGGCGAGCGGAGTTATCTGGTCATCGGCGATGACAACATCTTCCGGGAGTATGTGTCGATCAACCGGGCCACGGAGCCAGAGGGACAGACCCGGATCGGCAGCAACAATGCGATCCTGGCCTACTGCCATGTGGCCCACGACTGTATTCTGGGCAGTCACATCACCATCAGCAACGTGACCACCCTGGCAGGCCACTGTGAGATTGACGATTACGCAGGCCTGGGCGGATATGTCGGAGTTCACCAGTTCGTGAAGATCGGGACCATGGCCTTCGTCGGAGGCTGGTCCAAGGTCGTCAAGGACGTGCCCCCTTACATGAAGGTCGAGGGCAGTCCGCTCCGAGTCTACGGGCTCAACTCCGTCGGGCTGGAGCGGCGCAGCGTCCCCCCCGAATCCCGCCGGACTCTCCGGAAGGTCTACAACTATCTCTACCGGTCGGAGCACAACGTCACCCAAGCTGTGGATCGGATACGGCAGGAGATCGAGCTCACACCCGAAGTGAAGACTCTTCTGGAGTTCCTGGGCAAGTCCACCCGAGGCATCACCCGGAACAACGGGTCTGGCTCAGGCGAGCAGTCGGACGAGATCTCCCGCCCCGGTCAGCCCAGAGCCTGATTCTGAGGGGCTGGCCTGGTGTTCACCGGGCCGTTTCTGACCCTTTCAGCCGGTTTCAGCCCGTTTCAGCCCGTTTCAGAGTCCAGAATGGACGGCCAGAGCTATTCTTGGCCCCATGTCATTGCTCTCAACGGTCCTGGACCTGATTGTGCCGCCCATTTGCCCTGTCTGCGGGGCTGATCCTGCCGAGTGGGACCCCTACTTCTGTCCCGATTGTCTTGCCGAACTGTTCCGGCCAGGACCGAGGTTCACTTCCTGTGACTCCATACCCTTCCTTCGCTGGATTGGCTTTC
>JAJFLN010000664.1 GCA_021772705.1 Candidatus Cloacimonadota bacterium
ACAGGCTCGGGCCGAACGGAGAAAGACATGTGAACTTGTCGAACAGGCCACTAGCTCTTCCTCGGCAACTGGGCGCCCATCAGGCCGGAGGGTCTGATGATGATGACGCCGATCATCACCAGGTAAGCCACACCGGTGGACCACTGGGAGAGCTGCCAGTAGATGGCCAGGCTCTGAGCGACACCCAGGACCAGCCCTCCGACCATGGCGCCAGGGATGTTGCCGATGCCACCCAGTACGGCGGCGGAGAAGGCGATGACTCCGGCCTGATAGCCCATGGTGGGCTTGATCTCGTCTCGATAGAGACCGACAAGGATTCCCGCCACCGCCCCGAGGGCGGACCCGACGGCAAAGGTCACGGCGATGACCCGGTTCACGTCGATTCCCATCAACCGGGCGGCGACCTGATCCTGGGCGCAGGCGCGCATGGCTCTGCCCAAGCTGGTCCGGGTCACCAGGAGGTGAAGACCGAGCATCAGGGCGAAGGCCACCAGAGGGATGAAGAGTTGAAGCAGGGACAGACTCATGGAGCCGGCCTGAACGTAGTGTCCCCGGGTCAGGGTCTCCCAGATACCGGCGCCATCGGCCACGGGATGACGGGCGAAGATCGCCGGATGAGCTCCGTACTTTCTGAATGTATGGTTCTGGGCGGACCAGATAACCTGAGCGACGTTCTGGAGCACCAGGCTGACTCCGATGGCGGTTATCAGGGCTGCCAGGCGAGGTGAGTCCCGGAGGGGGCGATAGGCCAATATCTCGATGCTGACTCCCAGGAGCGCCACGAGGAGGACGGCGAGCAGGAAGGACAGGAGGAAAGGAATCCGTGCCAGACATCCCCACTGGACTGCGGCGGCGACGGGCAGGGCGGCAACCAGACCTGCCGGGATGCCCTGGAGACGTCCCCCCAAGCGGAGAGTGAGGTAGCTGCCGGCCACTACCCAGGTGACGAGGCCGAAGAAGACCGCGGCGCCTGAGGCCTGCCCCGTGGTGGACCCGATGGTGAAGGCCAGGCACATGAAGGCGCCGAACATGTAGATCTCACCGTGGGCGAAGTTGATCAGCTCGATGATGCCGTAGACCATCGTGTAGCCCACGGCGATCAGGGAGTAAGCCGCTCCCATGATGATGCCCAGCAGTATGATCTCAGCGAGCAAGTTCGAGCAGGATTCCGGGTCGGCCTACGGGGTGATGGGCAGGCGAGACTTCTGGCCCGGCCGTGACTCGTCGGGATCCAGGTTGGGGGGAAAGGGTGAGGACTGACGGCTGCCGGCGCTTCACGATTCAGTTGAGCTGCTTCGGAGCCGGGATGAACTTCCCGTTCTTGACCAGAGCCATGTGAATGGGTTTCAGACAGTCTCCTTCGGCATCGAAGTAGGTCCTGCCGCCGAGGCCATCGAAGGCATTCGAAGGCGTGTTGATCGCCGCGAGATAGTCCCGAATGGTGGTCCGGCCGGCACCCTTCTCCTCGATAGCCTTTAGGACCATGCTGACGGCGTCATAGGCCAGGACGGCCCATGCATCGGGTTCGGCCTTGAACTTCTTGCGGAAGGCGTCTCCCCAGTCCCTGGCTCGGTCGCCGCCGAGCTCGAAGAGGAAGGGTGTGACCACGTAGGTATCTTCCGTGGCGGCGCCGCCGTTTCTGATGAACTCCTCACTGAACACGCCGTCACCGCCAAGCATGGGGATCGTGATTCCGCTCTCCCGAGCCTGGGATGCGATCTTCGAGGCCTGGGCGAAGAGACCACTGACGAAGATGATCTCCGGCCGCTTGGGCATGAAGGTCGAGAGCTGGGGTCTGAAGTCGGCCGTGTCCCGCTCGTAGCTCTGTTCGGCCACGACCTGCAAGCCGATCTTTCGAGCCTCGGCGGAGAAGGCGTCCTTCAGGCCGATTCCGTAGTCATCGTTGTCGAAGAAGACAGCCACGCGATTCACGGAGAGCAGGTTCCTGCAGTACCGGGCGAGCATCTGGCCCTGATAGTCGTCGCGGTAGATATTGCGGAAGGTCCAGGGGCTGCCAACACAGACGGCCGGGTTGGTCGATGCGGGAGAGAACTGCACCAGGCCGGCTTCCTTGTAGATCTCCTTGCCGGCGAGACTGCAGGAGGAGTTGTAGTGACCGATGACAGCCAGGACCTGGTCGTTGGAGGCGAACCGCTGAGCCACATTGGATGCCTCCTTCGGGTTGCCGGCGTCATCGCCCAGCTCCATCTGGACCCTTCTGCCCTGCACGCCGCCGCCGTTCACCTGGTCTATCCGAAGCTGCACGCCCCTCTCGAACATCTTGCCAATCTGGGCCAGATCGCCTGTCATGGGTCCCGCCACGCCGATGATGATGGGAGGGGGCTCACCGGGCTTCGGCGGCAGCTGAGTGGCTGCCGGTGCCTGGGCCGTTGCCGTAGCACCCGGAGACGTTCCTGAGGCGCTGCTTCCTTTTCCTCCACAACCGGTCATTGTCAGGATCAGCGCCAGGGCGGCCAGCAAGGTCGTAGAATTGAACTTCATCGGGTAGTCTCCTCTTGATTCAAGCTGTTGGATCGACTGGCTCAGGTCAGCCAGCTGCCTGCATTCCAGGTCCCCAGGCCGCTGCTCCCGGCGCCAGTGACGGCGCTACGGTCCACTTCCGTTCCTGCAGCCTATAGGGTACAGGGTGCGCGTACCAGCCTCCAGACTCACCAGCTGTAGGGGTGCATGTCACCCAGTGGGTCCCCCACGGGACATGCACTCGGCCCGAGGGGGAGCATGTCGGGTTGGGGGTGGAAACTAACACGGAACTCTCAGAGGCCACGGAGACACAGGGGTGTTTGAGTGTGGGGGGATCCGGGGACACACGACTGGACCCGAATTCGCGGTCGACTGCCAGGCAGCACGGATACCTCAGGAATTCGGGTCCAGTCGTGTGTCCCCGGATCCCTACACTGGAGTCCGTGGCCAGGCTCAAGAGCCGTGCGCTCAGACTATATGGAGCTTGCTCCAGCGCAAGATCACGAGAACGATGCACCCGACTCAGCGGGACGCCCGGTCAATGCTGCCTTCCTTGTCAATCAAATGAAGGGAGACCATCCGGCGCCCCTCCGGGACATCAGCCACATCGATCTTGACCAGGGTGTTCTCGTCCTCCCAGAAGTCGACGAGATGTGGCAGCTTGGCCCTGTAGCGATACCGGCCCGATCGCCGGCCATAGATGCGGCCAGCCTGCTTCAGGACGGCTCCGCCATCGATGGGCGGGTCCTGCGAATACCGGACCGTGATCTGGCAGAGCTTGTTCTCCAGGAGATCGAACCCGACTGCAACCACCTTCTTCCCGTCGCCGGGTCGCAGCAGGTCGCACCATGCATCGGGGCCCGTGGGGGGGATGAGGGAAGCGCCTCCGGCCAGAGAGTTCCTGTCGAGCCCTAGCTGCTCCTTTCCGTCGCCTCTGGGCAGCTTGCCGTCCTCCGAGAGAGGCGGCAGTTCGATGGTGGGCGATGGAGCTG
>JAJFLN010000665.1 GCA_021772705.1 Candidatus Cloacimonadota bacterium
CTTGATAGCCGAGGATTGGGAAAAGCTGCGCGAACTGGCCAAGGCCAAAACGCCGAAGCAAGCGCCTGTGGGCCCCTCGACAAGCTCGGGGCGAACGGATCCGGAATAGGCCAGGGGACCCCCTACGGGACATGCACCCACGGGCCAGGGGGCGCGTTGACAGTCATGATCCACCGTGATAAGCTCGCCTTACGTCAGAGTGATGTGCCACAAGTGCTGTCCTGTAAAGGAATTTCGGGCCAGAAAGGTCCTGCCGGATAGCGACGATTCCACAAGGAACAAGATGTGATGAATCTCATTCGAACTCTGTTCAGGTCCCCATTCTTCCAGGCCGGAGTGCTGGCGGTTCTCGGTCTCGCTGTGGCCGGGTCTGCCCCTCCTGCTGCGGCGCCGGAGTCGCAGCCGGCTGTTCCGGAGGCCGGGAGTGTCACCCCGACGATCGTCACGACCCTCGGGGCCGAGGAGATCGACCCGAACCGGTTCTCTTTCACTCTTCTGTTCACGTCCAACGTCCTGGGGGAGACAGACCCCTGTGGTTGACACACCAATCAACTAGGCGGACTCGCCCGGCGGGCGATCTTCATCCAGAAGGTAGCAAAGGAGAACCGGCCTACCCTGAGTCTGGACTCCGGCGACATGCTCTTCAAGACAGCCCTTCCCCTGGCCTTGGAGAAGGAGCAGCTGGAGTTGAAGGCACGGACCATTGGTAGCGTGGTGGGCAAGCTCGGGTTGCAGGCCACGGTGGTGGGCGAGACGGATCTGGCCTCGGGACCTCAGTTCGCGCTGGATGTGGCTCGGAACTCCGGCTACGAGCTTCTGTCGGCGAACGTGACCGACGAGAACGGGAAGAACCTCTTTCCCTCCAACAAGATCGTTGAGGTGGGCGGGGTTAAGGTGGGCCTGTTCGGCATTACCAATCGCCTGCTCAGCTCAGCTCCGGGACATGCGGGATTGAAGGTCAAGGACCCCTTCGAGACGGCCATGGAACAGGTGGCCTATCTGAAATCCCGGTGCAGGGTGATCATCTGTCTGTCCCACATGGGGGGGCACGCCGATCGGCAGCTGGCTCGGCAGGTCGATGGCATCGACCTGATCATCGGTGGCCACAGCCGTGAGATGACCACGGATCCAGTCCTGATGGGTGAGTCCGTCATCGTCCAGGCCTATTCCCAGGGCAAATACGTGGGGCGGCTGGACGTGGAGATGCCCCGGACGCGGCCGGCTCGCACGAACTGGGTCTACATTCGACGTCATGGCCAGTCGGCGGAGCTGAAGCCCGAGGATGCCTCTGTCAAGTCCGTCTTCGTCGCTCTCGACAAGCACATGGGAGATGACCCGGATGTTCTGGCCGAGATCAAGGCCTACAACGCCGCGGTGTCGGAGCTGGCGAAGCATCGGGCCAGGAAGGACTTCGAGCCCATGGGCGGCCTGGAGGGATCCAAGAGCAAGATTCCCCCTGGGCAGAAGGTCAACCGGGACACCTTCACCTACTGGGGTCACGAACTCTGCTCCAGCTGTCACGCCGAGCAGGCAGCCTTCTGGAAGACAACCAGTCACTCTCACGCCATCGATATCCTGAAGGAGAAGGGCCGGGTCATGGACCAGGAGTGCATCGGCTGCCACACCACGGGATTCCGGAAACCCGGTGGATTCGCCTTGCCGGAAGGGATGAAGGGGTTCGAGAACGTCCAGTGTGAGTCGTGCCATGGACCCGGTTCAGAGCATGGCAAGGGCGGCATGGCCTCCAGATCACTTGCCAAGACCACCTGTGTTGCCTGTCACGATCCGAAAAACAGCCCCGAGTTCGATTTCGAGTTGCTGCTGCCCATGATGAGCTGCCCGACCATGGAGCAGAGCGAGAAGTGAGAGTGCCTTGAGTTCCGCCACAGCTGGCACCGGCGCGTCTCGCTGGAAGAACGTCGATCTCGACGCTTATCTGTACCTGCTTCCGGCAGCCACAATCCTGGCTGTCTTTCATCTGCTCCCGATCTTCTACAGCCTGGGACTATCGGTCTACGAGCAGTCGACGGAGATACTGTTCGACCAGTACGTCGGGGCCCGGCACTATCAGGACATGCTGGGCGATCCCCGGTTCTGGTCGGCCATGAAGAACACACTCTGGTTCGTTCTGGGGACCGTGCCCTTGTCGATCATCTGCTCCCTGTTCATTGCCCTCGCCCTCAATAGCGGGGTGAGGATGATCGGGTTCTACCGGACCGTCTACTTCCTGCCCGTGGTCACTTCAGCCGCTGCCATCTCCCTGGTTTGGAAGTGGGTCTACAATCCTCAGCGAGGTCTGCTCAACGAGCTCCTCGAGGCCGTCGGAATTCCCGGTCAGCGCTGGCTTCATGAATCGGAGGGCGTCTTCTCCCTGATGGCCGCGGGAGCCGGTTTCGATCTGCCCGACTGGGCCGCAGGACCGAGTCTGGCCATGGTCTCCATCATCCTCATGAGCGTGTGGCAGAAGCTGGGCTACAACGTGGTGATCTTTCTTGCTGGCCTTCAGAGCATCTCGAAAGAGCTCTATGAGGCCGCTCGCATCGACGGCGCCGGGCCCGTCCGCTGCTTCCTGAACATCACCTGGCCCCTGCTGTCGCCGACGACCTACTTCATCCTCATCATGTCGACCATCTCGTCGTTCCAGGTGTTCGCCCAGATCTACATGCTCTACGCGGGCAACGTGACCGACAGTTCCCGGGTCATCGTCTACTACCTCTACGAGAAGGGCTTCCACACCTTCCAGTTCGGTTACGCCTCGGCGTTGGCCTATGTACTGTTCGTGATCATCATGGCCTTGACCCTCTTCCAGAAGAAGTTCGTCGGCGAGAAGGTCCACTACCAGTGACAGCGAGAACGGCAGCCATATCCCTGGCTTGCGTCGGCCTCCTGATAGCCTCTCACCACTCTCTGCCAGCTCGATCGAAGCCGCGGGACCCGGCCCCTATGGTGCTGATCCCGAGAGGCCAGTTCCAGATGGGTTCCCGGATAGGGGCCAGGGACGAGAAGCCCCGGCACCCCGTGACCCTGCCGGCGTACCGTATCGACGTCCATGAAGTCACCAACGCCCAGTACGACCGATTCCAGGAGTGGATGAAGGGGCGTCGCGATCATTCCCTCTGTGCTCCCGGGGAAGAGAAGGGCAAGGACCACACCCGGAAGGACTTCGGTCCCGACTTCAACGGCGACACTCAGCCCGTGGTTGGGGTCGACTGGTTCGACGCCTTTGCCTATGCCGTCTGGGCCGGAAAGCGACTGCCGACGGAGGCGGAGTGGGAGCGGGCCGCCAGAGGGCTCGAGGGATACATCTACCCCTGGGGTAACTACATCGATCCTGTTGGCGCGCGATTCGGAGGGAAGGTCCCCCATCCGGCCCCCGTCGGCACCCACCGGGAGGGCATCTCTCCTGCCGGAGCGATGGACATGGCGGGAAATGTCTGGGAATGGTGCATGGACTGGTACCAGGAAGACATCTACACATTGGCAGGTGAATTGGACCCCACCGGCCCCTTTCGGGGTGAGACTCGAGTGCTTCGAGGGGGTTCCTGGCTCGATTTCGCCAGTTCAATCCGCTCAGCCTTCCGAGGAAACGCAGATCCGCTCTCCCGAAGTAACCATATAGGTTTCCGCTGCGCCTCATCCACGAGATAGGGCGCGATTTGGGATCGAAGAGGGGGCGTTTGGAGCTGGAGGCTTTGCCTCCAGACCTCCCCTAAGGGGCACCGCCCCTTGGGGTGCATGTCCCGTAGGGGGTCCCCTGGCCTATTCCGGATCCGTTCGCCCCACTATGGATGCGGGCATCCATAGTAGTCGTCCTGGATGCGGGCATCCATAGTAGACGATATGGCCGCCCGCTCCATTCATCCTTCGACAGGCTCAGGACGAACGGATCGGGAAAACTCGGCCATTCAGTCGTCCTGGATGCGGGCATCCATAGT
>JAJFLN010000666.1 GCA_021772705.1 Candidatus Cloacimonadota bacterium
CTCTCAAGAGCATCGAGAATCGCTTCCCTCAGGCATCCAAGCTCTCGCCCGAACGAGTCTCTCACGCCGCCATCAATGGCATTCTGAAGGAGATCGACCCGTCGGGCAGCTCCTACATCTACAGTGCCAAGGGCGGAAGCAGTAACACCGGTGCACCGAAACCTGGCATCTCGGTGCAGCTCGTCGAGGGTGTCCCCACCATCGTCAGCGTCTTGCCCCATTCCGATGCCTTCCTCCACGAGTTCGCCCCCGGCGACATCCTGCTCAAGGTCGGCAAGGCCACGGTGGTGGGGAAGACGATCCACGATATCTACAGCCTCCTGGCAGGCGATGCGGGCTCCACCGTATCCCTCACGGGGTACCGAAAGTCCGTCAATCTGTTCATCGAAGCAGACGTCAAGCGGCAGACCATCGCCAGCTCGGCCTATGGCCGGGATGTGGGGCGCAACACCGGTTACCTCCAGGTCAACATTCTCGACTCCGCCGGGGTCAAGCAGCTCCGAGCCAAGCTGGCGGAGCTCGAGGAAAAGGGCAGCAACGGCATCGTTCTGGACCTGAGAAGTACCACGGGTGGGACCGTCGAAGACGCCATTGCCGCAGCGGGAATCTTCCTCTCCGAAGCCCCGGTGGTCAACGTGAAGGAGGCCGCCGAGGCTCCCACAGCCAAGTTCGCCCCCAGGAGCGCCCACGTGACACTTCCCCTGGTCGTGATCTGCGATTACGGCACCAACGGCGCCGCCGAGGTCCTGGCAAGCGCCCTGCAGGATGACAAGCGGGCCGTCATCATCGGCGCCAAGAGTTTCGGTCTCGCCAGCGCTCAGACGGCCGTCAATCTCGACGCCGACAACTTCCTCAATCTCACCACGGCCTACTATCTCAGTCCGAGAGGCCGGGAGATCTGGGGGCAGGGTGTGCAGCCCGACATCGCCCTGGCCGCGAACCTTCCGGCCTCCGCCGCACTGGTGGCCTACCGGAAGGAGTTCAACAGGTTCTGTCAGGGCCTGAGTGCCACGGAGGAGTCTCAGGAGGCCTCGGAGGGGACGACCGATACGGCCTCAGCCGAGGAGCCCGGCGAGTCAGAAGAGGACGAGGAGCCCGATGAGGAAGAAGACAACAACCCCCACGACGACGGCGATGGCGACGGCGAGCTGAAGACCTCCGACGGTATCCTGGATGGATACAAGCTGGTCAAGAAGCACGATATTCAGCTGGTCCGGGCCATCAATATCCTGATCAGCGCACGTATCTTCTTCGAATACGGTCAGCAACAGCGGTGAGCATGTCCTGTCACAGCGACAGCCATAGCGCTCATCTCATGCTAGTCTTGAAACCAGAGGGGCTGCCGTCGGTGTCTGGGCTGGAAGGCCGCTCATGGGGATCTTGATGAAGCTCGGTCGAAAGATACTCGTCTCGACCCTATCGGTCACATTCCTGCTGTCGATCGGTTTGAATGTTCTGTTCCTGATGCAGGGCGGCAAGTCTGCCCATGCCGGTAAGCTCGGCCTCAGCCTGTTCGGTGAGTTGACCGTGGTCCGGGAAGTTCTCCAGTACATCAGAAAGCAATTCGTGGACCCCAAGAAGGTGGAGAAGGAGAACCTCATCTACGGCGCCGTGGAGGGAATGCTGTCCAAGCTCGGCGATCCCTACAGCCGGTTCATGCCTCCCAGGGACTACAACGAGATGCAGATCGAGACCCAGGGCTCCTTCGGCGGCCTGGGTATCATCATCGGCCAGAAGGGGAACCGGATCGTCGTCATCTCTCCGCTGATCAACACGCCGGCATACAAGGCGGGAATGGCCGCTGGCGACCAGATCGTGAAGGTGGATGACCAGTCCATCAAGGGGAAGAACGTCAACGACGTGGCCCAGGTTCTCCGGGGCAAAAAAGGAACGAAGGTCAAGGTCACGGTCTATCGAGAAGGCCAGAAGAAACTCCTCGACTTCGTCATCACCCGGGACAGCATCCACGTGCCCTCCGTCAGCTCCAAGATGCTGGACGACGGGATCGGCTACATCTACCTGTCCAGTTTCATCAAGACCTCCGACCAGGACGTGGACGAGCGAATCCGGCAGTTGAGGAAGCAGGGAATGAAGGGCCTGGTCCTGGACCTGAGACACAATCCCGGTGGCCTGCTGGAGGCGGCCGTCAAGGTGGGACGGCTGTTCTTGCCCAAGGGCGATGTGATCGTCTCGGTCAAAGACAACGCGGACAACGAGATGAAGTACGCTTCCTTCGGTTCCGATCATGGCCGGTTCCCTTTGGTCGTCTTGGTGGATCAGGGGAGCGCCAGTGCCTCGGAGATCCTCGCCGGAGCAGTTCGAGACCATAAGCGAGGCATCCTGGTGGGCAAGAAGACCTTCGGCAAGGGGAGTGTTCAGACCGTGCTGCCCCTGTCGGACAACTCGGCTCTGGCCCTCACCACGGCGTACTACTACACGCCTTCCGGTACCCTGATTCACAACAAGGGCCTCACCCCGGACATCGAGGTCGATCTGCCGGAGATGACTCAGGAGCAGATCCTCAAGCTGAGAGTGGAGCGGGGCAAGTTCCTGGCGACGGCGCCGCCATCGAAGGACGAGCCGATGGACAAACCGGACATGGAGTTCCTTCGGAAGTTCGATACCCAGTTCCAGAGAGCCGTGGAGATCTTGAAGAACAGCTCCGTTGTTCAGGATCGAGTCGGCGGAGCCGGGTCGAGCTCCGAATAGGTCACCCTCGGAGGCTTCCTCTTCAGGTCCTCAGCGGGGTTTCGCCTCTCCGGCAGGCCCCTTGCGGGTCAAGTCCGGGCGGTCAGGTGCCGATGCCATGATCGGACCCGTGTGTCCCGGAGGCTAATCTGCCGCCGGGTCGATCACGTCGAGGAAGACATGAGCAGCGCCTCCGAGAGAGCCGAGTACGACGAGACCTCAGGGGCTTCCGATTCGGATCGGAAGTCCCCCCAGACCTCCGTGTCGATTGACTGGGTCCTGACCCAGACAGGCCCCCTGGTGGATGGTTCCGTGGCATCCATGAAGTTCCGGGAGAACATCGAGAGCGCAGCCGTCTCCCTGGTGGAACTGGAAGCCTGGGTATTGCAGGCCCTGCGAAGACCACTCCAGCAGGAGAGAGTGCATGCCTGCCAGGACCTGATCCAGGCCGTGGGAAAGCGTCTGGGTCTGAAAGTCCACTACGGTGCCTACAGCCGCGAGGCCAGGGGATGGCTTCCCTTTGACGGACTCTGGTGGCTCGATTCGAAGCACTTCGTGGCGCTCAATGTTCACGCCCGCAGACTTCAAGATCTGGACCCGAACCTGATCGAAGCCAACCTGGACAAGGTCAGGGAGCTTGGAGGTGCCTTCGCTCAGGCCCAGGCTTCCGTGGTCCTGGTTCTCGCAGAGGGCTATGGCGCCGATCTGGAGCCCGCCTTGCGTTCCCCGGCAGCTGTCAGGTCCATCCGGATTCTGGGAGTGGACACACTGTTCGATATTGCCAGAATGTACACGGAGGGAGCCCTTTCGGCGCCCCAGTTGCCGATCCTGTTCTCACCCTTCGACAGCATGAGGATGGGACAGGTGGTGGACTTCCTCGAGAGCTTCGTCTCCCGGTACGAGGAAGGGCCCGAGTCGCTGCTCCAAACCGAGGCTGGTCCCGTCCTCTCTTTGAGTACCACGGACCGGGAGGCCCCGCATCTCAGAGTGTTGGAGGCTGACCCAACCGGAGACCCGCTCGCAGCGGCGGCCATTGCCGGTGCCGAGGAGTCGAAGTCCCCGGACCTGAAGGCTCTGCCGACAGTGGACCGAAAGATCCGGCTCGAGACTCTCCGTGAAGTCTACGGCCTGTTCAAGGCTGGCCGGCACTCCGAGTGCCTTCCGCTGCTCGAGAAGTTCCTCTCCGTCGAGGGCAACAACCCCAGGGCCTGGGAGATCTACGGCGACCTTTGCATGAAGATGCAGCGCCGAGGAGAGGCCATTCACGCTTACGGGCGCGTGCTGAGTCTGGCCAAACCGACCCGCCGTATCAGCTATCGGCTGGCGTCCTTTCACGAACAGGCGGGGGATCTCAGAGCCGCCATCGGCGTCCTGGAGTCATTCGTTGTTGCCTCACCGGAGTCGGGAAGGGAAGTCCGGTGGTCCATCGCCAGGATGCTGGAGAGGGCTGGAGACTATCACGGCTGTGTCCACGCCTGCGACCAGCTCCTCGCACAGGGTCCCTGGGATCGCGCGGTGGTGGAACTTCAGGAGAAGTGCCGGAAGAAGGTCTCCAGCGGAGAGGCGAGCACATTGGGATGGCAGAAGGAAATCGGTGGCCGAATCCGCAACTGGATGTCCGGTTTCCTGATCAAACCTGGCTCCTGAGAGCCGTGAGTCGAAGAGTCGCGCGACCACGGGCCTCGGAATCACCCCGCTGGCAGCCAGGCTGTTCTCGCTATCGGCTCCGGCCCCGGCAAGCAGCTGCCCGGGTCCGGAACTCCGATGCTCTGTCGCCGCTGCCCTGGGCGTCGGCGATCCGGGCCAGCATCTCGAGCAACTCGGCTCGCAGATAGGTGGGGTTCGCGTCGGAGCCCGTCAGGTAGAGTCCGCCTCCGGCCGTCGACTCAGCCTCCGGCAGCTTGTTCTGAAGCAGCTGGACCTCGGCTAGGCTGACATGGGCGCCTGCCTTGAGTTGCCGGGCCGAGTCATCTCCTGGAAAGGCCATGGAGAGGATGCCTCCCAGCAGTCCCTCAGCGTGGCGGTATTGACCGCTGGAGACATGGCGTTTCGCCTCCTGGAACATCTTCTCGGCCTGCAGGACGTTGGTCTCTGCTGCCGACATTCCGCCCTGTGCCAGGGCTGAAGAGGGGAGGAAGAAAAGCGCCGTCAAGGCCAGGATTGCCATGAGCCTGCCAGGAGCCTTACGGCTCCGGGGATCATCGCAACCCATGGCGGGAGCGTATCTGGTGGGCATAGCTGCGGAAGCCTGATTCGACGTAATCCCAGCGATTGAGGTTTGCCTGTGCGGTCCAGCGCTGGCCTCCGGACCGGTGTATGGTGCGGCCCGTGGAACCCGTAACGGGCTCCTCCTCCACTGCCATCTGTGCCTGGGAGGCAGCGGCCACAGCCACTCCCTCCTTGGAGACGTCGGGTGAAAAGGACTTCATGAGCACCAAGGCAACCAAGATTACCACCGGAACGGGTGCCAGGGCCATCCCGTGATTCGCAATGAGCTCCAGGAGGCGGGCGAAGGGGGAGGCCGGAGCCTCCTGCAGACCAGGCATCTCGGCTGCAATCGCCTGCCACATCCGATCCACCGGAACCTCCGGGGGAGTCAGTCTCTCGGAGAGAACGGTCTGAATCAGGCGGTGTTCCTGCCTGATGGAAGTGCAATCGGCACAACCGGAGAAGTGAGTGTCCATCTCCTGAACGTCAGGAATGGGCAACTCGCCGTCCAGGTAGTCCGTCAACCTGTCCCTCACTGTACGGCAATTCATCTCTCTCACCCGGCCCCTTCGGGTCCATCGCTCGTCGAGTCGGCGAAGCGGCGTCTACTCTTGAATAGTTCTGTCTGTTGAGTTGCTTCAACCAACACAAAGTTACGGCCCTTGGCAAGTCTCATCCCTTCTGTCTCTCCTGGTTCTCGGAGCCTCCCCCGGACGGCTCCATGTGGCAGAGGCGCCGGATGTTCTCCCGGGCCCGATGGAGGCGGCTCTTCACCACCGGAATGGTGACTCCCAGAATCTCGGCCATTTCCTCGTATGAGTGTCCGTCAATGGGTCCCAGGATCAACACCAGACGCTGGCTTTCCGGCAGCTTCTTCAAGGACTCCTCCAGCTTTCTCGCCAGCTCCCGCCTGGCGACCTGAGCCAGCGGGTCGGGCCCGGGCATCCCGGGGAGCTGAACTTCGGCCAGCTCCTCGTAGGGGACGGTCTCTTTGTTGCGAGACTTCTTCCGCAGGAACTGGAGGCAGGTGTTGCTGGCCACCCTGTAGAGCCAGGTGTAAAACGACGATTCCTTTTTGAAGCGATCCAGGTTCTTGTAGGCCTGGAGGAAGATCTCCTGGGTTACCTCCTCGGCGGAATGGCCCGAGCCGACCATGCGGCAGGCCAGACCGTGGATTCGCTTGACGTAGCGCTTGTAGAGCTCCTCGAAACCGGCGGGATCTCCGTTCACGCTCCGCTCTATGAGTTCGAAGTCTTCAGCTTCCATGGGGTCTCGAGGCAACAGGGCGGACCGGCCCTGGTGACGACGAGAACTCGGAGCCTGTCTCGGAGGCAGTCTACAGCCTTGGCAGGGTGCTGACCAACTCAGGACTCTCCTGGGGGGAGCGAGTCTGGGAGTGGGGGTGACTTCAAGTGCGATGGCAAGGGGGGGGGGTTACACCGAGATCGCCAAGGTCACAGAGCACACAGAGCTTGGTTTTCACTCAAGAGCTCTGGAATGTCTGTGGCCACCGTGACCTCCGTGATCATCAACAGGGGCCGTCCTCCCACGCGAAGTGTTTCCCGGTCTGGAGGGGGGCGAGTCGGAAGACAGTCTGCGGACCTCCAGATCGTGGCTATTTGTCGAGCCAGTGTCTGACGCTCGCCAGCCAGGTCTTCTTCGTCTGAATGGGCAGGCGTCGCCTGGGGATAGGCAGTTGCCAGAGGCGGGTTTTCCTGGAGTCTTCTATCTTTCCGGGTGTCCTGTCGCCTTCGATCTTCATGGGGGAAATCCGCCTTTCTGGAAGTGAATTTTAAAGCTCCTCGTAGATATCGGTCGCGGATCATGTGGATTTGAGGGCAATCGCTTCAGTTTCTGGTTGCATCAATGACATGCATCTGATACCCTACGTGCCTCATTTTTACCGTTTCGGTGCTGCTTTTCGGGGGGATAGGGCTGGATGGCGAACCAGAAGGGAATTCCCCACGGAATCGTTGACGAGATTCGCGAGCGTGCAGATATAGCCGCGATTGTCGGCGATCATGTGCTCCTCAAGAAGACTGGCGCGAACCTGTCCGGACTCTGTCCCTTCCACTCCGAGAAGACTCCTTCATTCACCGTCCATCCCGGCAAGAAGATATTCCACTGCTTCGGCTGTGGGGCAGGAGGCGACGTCTTCACGTTTCTCATGCGGACCCAGAACATCAGCTTTCCCATAGCCGTCGAAAAGCTCGCCGGCCAGGTCGGCATCGACCTCAGTCCCTATCGGGAGCCGGGTCAGGATGTCGACTTCGATCATGCCCACAAGATGATGGCGGAGGCCGGCCGGCTGTTCGCGAGTTCTCTGGCCAGCACCAGCGAACCGCTGGATTATCTGGCCAATCGAGGCATCGACGATGCCACGATACGGGACTTTGGCATCGGTTTCGCCCGGGATGACTGGAAGGAACTGGGAAGGAACCTCCAGAAGAAGGGGTATTCGCCGGAGGACCAGATCCGGTTCGGCCTCTCGAGAAAGGGCAAGGAGCAGGGCTCTTACGATTACTTCCGAGGCAGGATCATGTTCCCGATCCACGACGAGTACGGCAAGCCGGTCGGGTTTGGCGGCCGCATCATCGGGGATGGTCAGCCCAAGTATCTCAATTCTCCGGAGTCGGCGCTGTACAACAAGGGCCGCCTGCTGTTCAACCTCCACAGGGCCGCCCCCGTCGCTGATGGAGATACCTTGCTGCTCGTCGAAGGTTACATGGACGTCGTGGCGCTCTGGCAGCACGGATTCAAGAACGCCGTGGCAACCCTCGGCACCGCTTTGACGGAAGCCCAGATCAGGAAGCTCGCCAAGACTTGCAAGCGGCTCGTCTTCGCCTACGATGCCGATGCCGCCGGAGTGAAGGCGACCCTCCGGGCCCTCCCCCTCCTGGAGAAGTCCGACCTGGACGTCAGCATGCTCCGGCTTCCCGAGGGTGTTGATCCCGACGACTTCGTCACGGAACACGGCGCCGACGCGCTGCGTCAACGACTCGAGGCCGGCCTGCCGGTGGAGACCTTCCTCTTCGAAGCGACCCGGGCACGCCACGCGAACTGGCAGACCCCTGAGGGACGGAGAGCCGCGTTGAAGGACCTGTCGGAGGTCTTCCGCCTGCTGCCCTCAATAGTTTCGCAGCAGAACTTTGTCGAGCGCATCGCCGATTCCTTCTCTATCAGCGAAGACCTGGTACGCCGATCCCTCATCAGTCGAGGGTCCGATCGAGCTGCTGCCGCTGGTGTTGCCGCTGCCACGGCCACGAAACCTCGGGTGCTATCGCCTCTGGTTCAGGCCGAGCGCACTCTGATTCACTGCTACCTGACGGATGTCGCATTTTACTGGAAGACTGCGGACCAACTCCGGATCTCCCAGTTCCTCGACCCCTATTGCAGGAGAATCCTGCAGCTATTGCCTGAGATCGGCAGGGAGAGCGGCGAAGTCGTCAATCGGCTACTCTCCACTGTCGAGGATGACGAGCTGCAGCGCTTCGTCACGGCCGAGCTGATGCTTCGGCCCGTGTTGACGGAGGAGACGGCTACTCTCGCCGTGAAGGACTGTCTCCGGGAAATCCGACGAAACCGCCTGGAGGCCCGGAAGAAAGAGCTTCTTCGGCTTGTCTCCAGTGACGGTGCCGGCGACGAAATGCTCCGAGAATTCAAGGAAGTTACAGAAGAACTGCAATCACTGATGCAAGATCCAGAAGAGGCCGAGAATTCGGATACTCCTGGCGCGTTAGGATAGGTGCAATAGTGGGTAACATCGATCTCAAGTCCTCTGCCTCCAAGACCAAGGGCCAGGTTCCACCGCCGAAGGTCACCAAGAGCTACGTGCCTCCCAAGCGTCGCTCGAAGCCGGCCACAGGCAGCATTCCTGCCCCTGAGGCCAGTGCAAGCGGCAAGGTGAAGCTGCAGAACAAGAAGTCCACCAAGGCCAGCAAGACCGTGAAGGCGGCTAAGCCGGCCAAGGCAGTCAAGGCCAGCAAGACTGTGAAGGCGGCCAAGCCGGCCAAGGCAGTCAAGGCCAGCAAGACCGTGAAGGCAGCTAAGCCGGCCAAGGCAGTCAAGGCCAGCAAGACTGTGAAGGCGGCTAACCCGGCCAAGGCAGTCAAGGCCAGCAAGACTGTGAAGGCAGCTAAGCCGGCCAAGGTCACGAAGACCACCAAGGCCGTCAAGAACGTGAAGACCGCCAAGGTAAGCCGACCGGTCAAGGTCAGCAAGCCAGCCAAGGCCTCGAAGGCAGTCAAGGCCTCGAAGCCCGGGCGCAAGGCAGCACCAGCCAAAGTAACGAAGAGGGCCACCTTGAAGACCGTGAAGCCAAAGGCCACCCAGGGTGTCGCGGCCTCGAAGGCCTCAGCCAGGAAGACTTCCGGAAAGAGCACCTCCGTGAAGGCCAGGAACGTGAAGGCCGTGGCTCTGAAGCCTGACAGGAAGTCCCGTGCCGTTGCGAAGAAGACCGCTCAGCCAGTGAAGGTGGCCGCCGGCCGCAAGACGGCGGCCAAGAAGGTCGCGGCAACGACCCGGAAGACCACCAAGAAGCAAGTTGAAACCCGGACCGTGGCGAACACCGGCGGTCGAAAGACCGCCGCGACCGTGGCGGCAAGCAAGAACGTCAAGGCTCCGGCTTCGAAGGCAGCAAAAGCGAGGGCAGTCAAGGCCAAGGAGACGAAGTCGACGGCCAGCAAGACGGCCAGGGCAAAGAAGACCGTCCGGACCGTGGCTGCAACTGAGAAGAAGGCTGCTCCGAAGAGCACTTCGCGAACCCGTCCGGCAGCGGCGGCCAAGACTTCCGCCCGGAAGCCGGCCCCTGTTTCCCGGGGGGCTTCTACCCAGAAGGCTGGAAAGAAGGCCATCGCGCCGAAAGCCACCCCGAAGAAGCAGGAGGCCCAGGTCAAGGCCAGGAAGTCTGCTGACAAGAAGGTTGGGAAGGCCAGGAAGTCCAAGGCCCGCAAGGCCTCCGGAGCAGCGACCGTCACCACCCAGAAGCCCGCATCCTCGGTCCCTGCTGCCACCCTGGCAGGGGCCCGGAAGCAGGTTGCCGCGACCCGAAAGCCCCGGCGCAAGAAGGGCCAGCCCGTCGGTCCTCGCATCACAGGAGCCAGTACCCTGGCGGCCAGAAAGGTGATCGATCGACCCAAGGAGGCTCGGATAGTGAAGCTGCAGTTCAGCGTCGACGATCCGCCTCCGCCTCCGGCTCCTGCAAAGCGGGCTGCCGCCAAGAAGCCGCTACGGGGACGGCGAGGCTCCAAGTCTCTGAGCCATCCTCCCACGGAGACGGAGAGCATGCTCGGTGTGGAGAGTCCCCGGACGCTTCTCACGATTCCGGCTCTGCGTGACGGCCTGTCCGATGGCTGGGACGGTCAGGTGGATCTGGTCCCCACGGCGGAGAACGACGCCGAGGTTGCCAAGCAGGGCGGCATCGAGGCATGGGATGCCATGACCCGGACCGCCAAGAGGGCGCCGACCGCTCTCGTGAGAGCTGACAGGGAGCGGACGGAGTACACCCCCGCACCCTACGCTGATGCCATCAAGATCTACCTCCAGGAGATCGGCCGGACGCCGTTGCTCTCCTCGGCAGAGGAAGTGGAGCTGGCGAAGCGGATCGAGGCACAGGACGCCGTGGCACACGAAGCGCTGGTCAAGGCGAACCTGAAGCTGGTCGTCAGCGTGGCGAAGAAGTACGTCAACCGGGGACTGGGTCTGCTGGACCTGATCCAGGAAGGCAACCAGGGCCTCATCCGGGCTGTGGAGAAGTTCAAGTACCAGAAGGGCTTCAAGTTCAGCACCTACGCCATGTGGTGGATTCGACAGGCCATCACCCGGGCCCTGGCCGACCAGAGCCGGTTGATCCGCGTGCCCGTTCACATGGTGGAGAACATCAACCGTGTCCGGAAAGTCGCTCGGATCCTGACCCAGAGACTGGGTCGAGAGCCGTCGAAGGAAGAGATTGCATCGGACATGAACATCGCCTTGGAGAAGGTCGAGCACATCCTGAAGGTATCCCAGGAGCCCGTGTCTCTCGAGACGCCGATCTCCAGTCAGGATGACGGCAACCTGGGTAACTTCGTCGCCGATGAGACCGCCGTGTCGCCCACTGACGAGGTGGCCAACACGATGCTGAAGGAGCAGATCGCCTCGGTGCTCGGAACCCTTCACGGCAGAGAGCGAGACGTGATACGGTACCGATTCGGAATCGGTCAGGCCCAGCAGTTGACCCTCGAGGAAGTGGGCCAGAAGTTCGGTGTGACCCGGGAGCGGATTCGCCAGATCGAGGCGAAGGCTCTTTCCAGGTTGCGCCACCCGACCCGAAGCCGCAAACTGGAGGACTTCTATCACAAATAAGCACTCCGGTCTCTCCGAGACACGTCAAACCCAGGGCCTATAGCTCAGTTGGTCAGAGCCGGCGGCTCATAACCGCTTGGTCCCAGGTTCGAGTCCTGGTGGGCCCACCATCACGCAAGAATCCACCCCGGTGCGAAGGCGCCGGGCCAGAATCGAGCGTGCCCCCTTCGTCTAGCGGCCTAGGACGCTGGCCTTTCACGCCGGTGACACGGGTTCGAATCCCGTAGGGGGTACCACCCCGTTTCATGAGCCCCTCCTGGAGAGATCCGGGAGGGGCTTCCGTTCACATGAGCCTGTGAAAGGGGACGCCCCAGATGGACGACTCAGGAACGAGGGGGCGGAGGGCCGAGCCGCGATGCACGACCAGACCGCCGAGCCAGCGGTCTCCGAGCACCAGAGCCAGGGCTGTGAGGGACCGCGCGTTCCTCAGGGGACCTCGAAGCGGCAACGCGGACCGGCGGCCCGGGTCAGTCTTCGGTCCAGGGTCGCGAGCGGGACGTCCAGCGCTTCAGCCAGAGCAACGTACCAGGCATCGTAGGGACGGACGTTGGCTCTCAGCTCCCACACACGAGGACCGAAGGGCTCATACGGAAACAGGTCGGCTCTGAGGTCGAGCAGGTCCGCATGAGCCTGCGATGCGATGGCGTCGGGAATCTCTCTGGCCAGAGCAGCCCGTCGCAGGACACCCGCCACCTCCACGGGCATCAGCTCGGGGGCCGCGAGGGCACGACCCGACATCG
Organism: Candidatus Cloacimonadota bacterium; assembly: GCA_021772705.1. Lineage (GTDB taxonomy): Bacteria > Muiribacteriota > UBA6191 > JACPRK01 > JACPRK01 > OFTM100. The sequence continues at coordinate 11,979 of JAJFLN010000666.1, forward strand.
CCGCCACGGCCCAGTCCCCGTCCTTCCCCGAGTCGAGGAGAGAGGCCACCACGACGGAGGCATCGACGATGATCATCCCCGCTCCGCGTCCAGGTGGGAGAGGAGGCGCTTCCTCGAGAGCCGAGTTCGGGTCACTCGAGTTCGCTCTCGTGTGCGCTGCGGCCAGGCATCGACACTGGGACGTCGCGCCAGGTCGATCAGCTCCGCGAGCAGATGCTCCTGCAAGGATCGCCCGGCGCGAGCAGCTCTGGCGGCGAGCTCGTCCCGGACATCATCGGGTACCTTTCGAATTGTGATTGTGATAGCTATATCTGCAAAGTACAGCAAGTGACGGCATTTTGCCATCACCGTTCAAGCCGAGTCACCCTCGAGCCTTCGATTGCCTTGCGCGCGCGGTCGAAGGCTCTGCGCGAAGGGCAAGAGGATGCGGTGTCATTCGGTTCCTGAAGGATCTGGAAGAGACGGAGCGGGCCTTCGGAACAGCTGACGCTGAGACGGCCCGGAGGAACGGGTGCGGCTGCGGCGCGAGCTGGCCGAAGCCCGGAGCCGGCGGAGATCCACCGAGCCGGCCGAGAACCAGGCGAGCGCCGCCTTGTCAGCCCCGGGTGGGCTGAATCCCCGGTACTTGCAGAGTGCCTTGAGCTGGGAGACCGTCAGGAACTGCCGGCAGGTCTGTCGGCGAGCTCTTCGAGATTGGACATGGTAGGGGCGGTATGCTGTCGAATGCGATTCGGCAGTGTCGGCGCTGAACGCAGAGGCCCAGTCTAACCCGAGCGGCTCCGGTGTCTCCAGATCGGGACCCAACGGCTCTCTCATGGGACTCCTGCGAGCAGCTCCTCATCAACCTGATGGTCATGGAACGGGTGCATGTCCCGTAGGGGGTCCCCTGGCCTATTCCGGATCCGTTCGTCCCGAGCTTGTCGAGGGGCCCACAGGCGCTTGCTTCGGCGTTTTGGCCTTGGCCAGTTCGCGCAGCTTTTCCCAATCCTCGGCTATCAAG
>JAJFLN010000667.1 GCA_021772705.1 Candidatus Cloacimonadota bacterium
CGCAGCCGACGCGCCAGACCGGGCCGACACCTCCGCTTCGCTCCGGCATCGACCCTTGACCTCGCAGCTGATTCCTGACGTTATCGACCTTGCTACCAGGGGTCAGGCTCCACAGAGTTGACATCCTTCCAGAAGCTTGCCTGGGCCCGGCCTACTTCGTGGCCGGACCCAGCAGAGCGCGGCAGTCCAACGCCCCGCTCCACAGATATAGTCCGGCTAGCCTGCAACGGAAAGGGCTGCGGCGCAGTCCGGTCTGACGCGAGACCTACGTCAGCAGGTCGAGCGCCAGACTACTTTGCCTCCTTCAACCGCCGGCTATGCAGATTGCGGGGGGGATTCAATGCCGCCGGACTCTACTCTTGTGTGGAATCCGAGTTACGGGGCGTTCGGGCCGCATAGAGTGCCTGAACTCGCAGCATGTGACGATGCTCCAACTCCTCCTGCCAAGAGGGAGTGCCAAGGTGAAGCTGGCAACTGACATCAGCGAGCTGACCCAGATCCGGAAACCGTTCATCCACTCCATACGGCTTCTTAGACTTCGAATGAAGAGATTCCCAACACTCGGGAATCGTACTCTCGCTAAACAACTCGTGCGCCGTCAGAACCATGACGGGTGCTACTATGGGGTTTGCTCTAGTCAACGGCTGAAGTGTTCGCGTAGCTCCGGTCAGCAATGCCGCCTCCGAGTGAGACAGTGTGTCCCGAAGAGTTGCGAAGCAAACGGTCGAACCGGGAAATAGGCCTGCCAATTGAACCAGGCGATCTACATCCGCCTGCTTGAAGTCGTTGAAGGACTTGCACTCGACAAACAACGGCTGAATCGTAGCAGGGCCACCGAAGCGATGCCTGACCAGCGCTCCAATGTCAAATTCGAGTTCCGTACCGTCAGGCTTACGCACCGTGGATGCAAGCATAGTGGTAAGTCGATACTCCGCAATACGTCGCAGGAACCGCAGTACGAGCAAGGTAGTGAGAGCCCCTTCAGCCAGATTGGGCGACGCTAGCGGGCCCGAGAGTTTATACGTCCAGCCGAACAGTTGAGTTGGGTCATAGCAGGGGACTTCAAAGGTCTCCTCACATCGAGGGCATCGAAGTGAGTAACACAGGTCATCCAGAGAATACCAGCTTCGAGACAAGCACTCGGTACACTTGACGTCTAGGCCCAGCTTTAGCACTCCAGCCTCCAAGAGACGGGCAATGTACGCCTTTGGCTCGGTAATGAAGGGAGGGGGTGGTTGAGCTCCACGAATTTCGCGCACTAGCGTCTGCCATTTGAAGAGGTTCGTCTTCCGGAACAGCTTCAGGAGTGGGAGGAGTGCCCTCGTAGTAAGTACGTCTATACCGTGTCGCCCTCCGAGCATTCGGTGAAGATGCGCAGCCATGAGCCCGGCATGTGAGGAGCGCGGTTCGAGTTTGTGCTCGCGTAGCCAGAGGGCAAAGGTCTGAGGTCCGTGAGGCAACGTGAGGCTTACGACGTCATCCTGTCCGGTGGTGAACAGAACTATGCCGTCGACAGACAAGCGACAGCGATTGAGACGCCAATGCCCGATCGCGACTCTGAGTGAGTCAGCACTTGAGGGAAGTACTTCGGCAGCAAAGTCGTCTGGCGAATGTGAAGTTACGTCAAGTACGACGGCAAGGCGAGGGCTAGGGTAGTAGCCGTGCCAACTGGAGTAGCGTGCCGAGGGAAGGGAGAAGGAGTATTGCCGATCATCAACAGGTACAGACTGTGATAGGCGGTCAGCGGATACCTGACAGGATGCACGTTGGCGTAAGCCATCAGGTCCAGGCCCAATGAACATGTTGGGGAGCGAGCCGACTACGACCGCCGGAAACTCCGTCTGTGATGTTCTGGGAAGTGCGTCTATTAGTGAGCGGTGGGTCTGTTGATCAACAGAGGGAGATGCGAGGATGGACGTATGAGACCAGTAGTTCTTGAGCACGTCGTCCTGTCGATGGTGTAGTTCGACGAACTTGTGAAGTGCGCTCTTAACCTCAGTCGTGATAGGTAGGTCTGCGAAGACCGGAAGAACTGGGACGCCGAGAGCTCGAATGTTCCAGAAGAGAACGACGTCTACTGGGTTCTTGGAGTCCAGATGCAGGACTACAGCATGTGGGGCATGTGCACGTGGGCGGGCGAGTACGAGGTGTTGGCGCGTCAGCCGTGGGATGGACGTCCAAGGGACGGGTGTGGTGGCGTGCAGAGCTTCTCGCGAAACGGCATGGCGCTTTGTTAGCAAGCGCGAGTAGCATGTCGTGGAGAGGTCCGTGGGGAGTACCGGTCCAAGCGCCGCAATCATGAAGAGCGGCGGTCTGACGTGGGCATGAGTAAGCAGAGTCGGTAGTCTGTCTGGTGTCAAGAACTGATCGCGTGTCTCCCAACCAGCCGTGAGCATTTCATGAAGCGAAATCCCATAACGAAGTGGTTGTGTGTGCCACAGGCTTGTTTCAAGAGACTGCCAGTCAAGAACTGGAACCTCGGAAGTATCTGGTTTGTACTGCGTGGAGTGAACCACTAGGAAGTCGGGATCGTACGCCTTGAGAAACCGAAACACTAGTTGGTCAGTCGATCTGGCGGAATAGGTGTCTCGAATCGAATTCGGCAAACGTCTATAGAGCTGACGCATAAACCTCTGTGACGACGATTTCGCGGTGGGTTCGGAAGGGTGGCGTGGCCTCCGGGCACCGAGATAATGGCGCGATTGGCCCTGAAGGGCGTCGAGTTTGGCTTTCTGAACACACGAAAGCCTCTCGA
>JAJFLN010000668.1 GCA_021772705.1 Candidatus Cloacimonadota bacterium
GTACTGGTCATCCTTGCCGAGAAAGGAGGTTGCTACGTAGAACGTTGCAGGTATCTGAAGGTCAATCATCAGGGGCGCCACCACCGAATAGTTATTCGCAAAGCCGTCATCAAATGTGAACGCACAGGTCTCCTGAGGAAATGGCTTCCTTTGACGGCAATGGTCAATGACATCGTCCATTGAGATAGGTCGACAATGTCGCTTTACATCTAAAAGGAAGCTCCTGAATCTCTCCTCTACAACATGAATGCGCTCGAACGGCTCAGGCACTCTATCGCCCGCCCTATTGACCCCATGAAACAGAAACACTGTTAGGCTCATTGCTCTGCGACTCACCCCCCACAACTACTTGCCCGTCCCGTATGGGGGACAACTCATAGCAGAGTCAGAAGAAGCGGAACTCCTTGCAGCTTCAGAGAAAGGCATTCTCCAGGCCCAAGTGTCGACGTAGCTCCGAAGTTCCGCAGCGGACATGGTCAGAATTCTGTGCATTTCAATGATGTTGCCTTCATAGTGACGGTTGCGAATGTAGTCGTCCGTCGTCCTCGCGTGAGTCATGTGATAAGCTGGGCCATGTACTCTCGCCCAACGCAGCCCAAGTTTGGTGAAGCGCACGTGCCGCTCCATCTCTTCAGATGCATGGCCTAGCAGGTTCTGATTGGCCCCTCCGCACCTAAAATACCATTCACGGTTATGGACTATGATCAACCCCGTTGCCTCGTCAGCCATTTGATCCGTGAAGGAGCGAAGATCTACGACATCTGTGAAACGATCGACCAGACTCTTCCATGATGCCGTGTAGGGGCGAAACTCCTTTATGAGCGCCGTAGATAGCGATGCCCGAAACCGTGCCTTCTCGGGACCATCCATGTGCCTCAGAGTTGAAAAGGGATTGCATACGGTAGAATCCGACTTCCGGACCATTTCTATCGCGGCATGCAACTGGTCAACTGCCACGATAGCGTCCACATCGTAACTCACGACGATGGGGGTCGTGGCCGCGCCAGTTGCAGCATTCATGTTCCTGGTTCGGTGGTGATGCAGACCATCACGGTTGGGAATGTAGAGCAGTTCGGATGAGTGAAGCAATCCAGTGCCCGCGACTGATGGTTGGGAATCCTCCTCGCAGAATAGAAGTTTGGCAGTCGGAAAGTGATGTCGAAGATAAGAAATGACGATTCCCAAATTCTCAAGGCGATCTGGAGAGTCAAGGCGAACCATGCTGGTGAATGTAACATCATCGTAGCAATCGTGCCGCGTCATGTGCTGCGGCCTCCTTGAGGAAGCGAAGCCCTAGCTTTAAATCGGCGACTCGCCTGAAAGTGTTCGATAACCGGGACAATATTCGGGAAGTCCCTACGAGTCAAATCAAAGATGCAACAATACTCGGCTGGTAGCCAGTGCACGTTCACAGTGGACGCTTCAATCGCCGTTCCGAGAAACTCCATATCGGAAAGTTCAGATGGTTGTGACGACAACTGCACCCAAATGTCAAGGAAGTGGTGAGTGGACGGTGTGGACGTGACAAAGACCGTCCCCGCTTGTGGTTGCGGTACTCTAGGGCGTTGATGGAGAGCTATGTCTGCTTGCACCGTGTCAAGGAGCTGCGGGTAGGATCGAAGCACCGCATCTGAGTCTACATAGAGTACGTTGAATGTACTCCCGTATTCGGACAGCATCTTCCGAATGAAGGACGGTTTCTGGCGACAGTTTTCAGCCCAATCGCGAAGATGCGGCAATGAGGTAATCCTATGTTCAATGCCTAGCGCTTCCAGCGATCTCTGCAAAGTGGCCGACTCTTTCTTGTAGTCCTCGTTGGTATAGTACGCGACGATCAGCAATGGCTTTATTGCATGCGACTCCACTTGTAGAGTCACCTCCTTTGATGTGGGCACCGGGTAGGCTGTGGCCCTCACGTTAGCTTGATTGGCAAGGTGTGACATAGAAAGTTCGCATTCAAGTATCACAACCGAGTAGACATGTGGTAAGGTTAACAAAGTTGGATAGGAGGCGGCCGCACTATATTTTAGCAGTGGCTGTTTGTCTGACGCAAGGGTTTCGGTGAGGGGATTTCTGTGTAGGAAGTCGGTTGCTGCGGAGACTGGCCGTCGCTGGCCAAGATGAGCATGGAGTTTAGCAAAAAGGGCGCACTGGCCTTTCGCGTGGCAGGATTGTCTGTTCGCTCATCTGCCATTGGTCCGATGGGGCGACTCGATGTGCTGAGCGCCGCGGTTGACTGCCTTCGATCGACTTGCCGGCACGAACGCAGCATTCGGGTTGGCGATGGGACCATGTATCTTGACCCGTGCCACGATTCTGACTGGAATGTTTTTGAAGACATCTTCGTACGGCTACATTACCAATGCGATTTCGCTGGACGGTGCGTAATTGATGTGGGTGCACACAAAGGTCTCTTCTCTGCCTTCGCCCTCTCCAGGGGAGCGTCTTTGTGTTTGGCCTATGAGCCAGAGCCTAACAACTTCGCCTTGCTTGCTAAGACACGGTCTTCGTTTCATGGCGCGGGGACACAATTCAGGGCCTACCCGCTGGCCGTAACAGCGGATGGAGAGGCAGCAGAGCTTAAGGTCGCTGAGTACTCTTCCTCGCATTCGTTGGTGATTAGACCAAATCGGAGGGTAGTTAGTTGTATTACGGTGCAGGCAACCTCGTTCAGCGATGTACTAGCTCAGGCGAGAACGGAGACACACGCTATGTCTGGCATTCTCGTAAAGATCGATGCTGAGGGAAGTGAATTTGACATATTGCTTCATTCGCCGTCTCATGCCTTTGCCTTCGTTTCCGAAGCCATAGTTGAGTTTCATGGCGATGTGGGTGGCGACCGTGAAGAGGTCGTAAGTCGGCTCTCCAGTCTGGGTCTTCACCTGACACCAGGTGCGACAATCGCGGATGGAACTCACAGTCTTATGCTCTTCCGACGCTCGTCAATCTGACTCCGGTGCGCGAGGTCACAGCGTCTGCATTGCTCATGTGCGCGGTCCCGCTTCAGCGCCATATGAGATATGAAGTCGTCGCCTTGGTCGCCACCTCACGACTCCGCTCGTGCTTCGCGGTGACTTCAGCGGCTTGATCAGTTCCTCCATCCAGCCACTCGCCGTGCTCCATCTAAGTGCTCGGCGCATACGAGTAGCATTCAGCAGACGATCTCATGTGTTACGCTGTCTGCTTGCTCTGCCGATGCGTCAGACCCTGGCGTGACCTCCGCTTCGCTCCGGCATCGCACCTTGACCTCGCAGTTGATTCTTGATCGTTAGCCCGAACTGAAAGACAG
>JAJFLN010000669.1 GCA_021772705.1 Candidatus Cloacimonadota bacterium
GGGCCCGGGCGGCGGCGGCCCTGGCTGCCACAGGTGACGAGAGCCGTCTCGTCGTGCTCCTGGACCACCTGCCGCGAGAGTCGGACCCCCAGGTCGTCGGCGCCCTGGTGAAGGCCATCGGCATCCTGGGAGGCGACTCCCAGATCCCGTTGCTGGGCAACTTCCTGCGAGATGAGAATCCTCGTATCCGGGCCAACGCCGTGGAGGCCCTGGGAAAGATGACACGGTCCGTGGCCCTGGCGATGATCGTGCCGGCCATGCAGGATCACGACCACCGGGTCCGGGCCACGGCAGCAGCGGCCCTGGGCCGGCTAGGCGAACGGGAAGCCATCAAGGTGCTGCAACGCATGGCCCTGTCGCAACATCTGTGGATGAGGGACTCCGCGGCCTACGCCCTGGGAGAACTTCAGGACCGGGCGGTGGTGCCGATCCTGTCGGCGCTGCTCACGGACTCCAATCCGTCGGTTCGGGCCAAGGCACAGCGCGGTCTGGAACGGCTGGCCAGGGCTGGCCATGACTCCGCTGCGCACCTCCTGACGGGACTGTCCCATGATGAACCGGCAGTGGAAACTATCGACCAGGTCGAAGGAGTCTTCGAGGACAGGCCAGCCGGCCTGGAGGAACTGGAGAGCGAGAACCCGAAGCTACGGATGAACATCCTCAACACGGTCATCAACGAGAAGGATGCATCGGCCCTGTCCCCCCTGCTGGAACGGCTCGAGCGGGAGGAGAACGAGTATGTCCTCTCCCGGATGATGACGGTCCTCGGAGTCCTCGGCGGCTCCGATACGACGGAGTACGTCCCCCTCGTGGCGCGGTGCCTGGCCCACTGGGACACCCGGGTGGTCGCCAATGCCATCGATGCCCTGAGGGCTCTGAAGCTGGAGGAATTCCGGGCCCAGGTGCTGCATCTGCTACCCAGAGAGGAGGCCCGCATCCGGATCAACGTGATCCGGTACATGGTGAGCATCGAGGACTTCGATCCAAGAGAACCCCTGGAGGAGATGCTGGCCAGCGACTCCCCCCCGATGCAGCTGGCGGCCATCCACCTGGTCAAGGAGTTGAACAGGGAGGAGTTGAGCGACTCTCTCAGGCTCGCGGCCAGCTCCTGCGATGATGAGGTTCTTCATCGGTTGCGGCAAGTGTCCCAGGATCTAGCTCGTCGCGGCTGGTCCGGAATGTCACTCCTTGCCGAGGAGCTCGAGGCGGGGCCCCTGGAGAAGGGGGAGGTCTTCCCCCGTGGGAAGGATCGAGATCTGACACGCCTCCGTCGGGGCTTCCTCTGGGCCTGTGTCCTGGTGCCGGTCGGCGCCGTGCTCCTGGCTGGAATCGCCATGGTCTATCGGAGGCTGACGGGATGACTCCCCCGAGGTCTGGAAGAGGTCCGAAGACTGACCCGAGAGGCAGGGAGGGGACTGCAAACTCGGCCGGAGCGAAGGCCGCCCTGTGATAGCATGGGGCGTCCGGGAGTGGGCGGAACAGACCCGGTCGCAAGACGGGGGCTGAGGAGACGATCGAGTCATCGAGGAAGACGGCCGCAACAGCGAGACGGACGAGGCCGAGAAGGGCACTGGCGGTGGCTGGCTCGAACTGCCCTGGACCAGCCTGGTGGTCGTCATGGTCCTGTCCGTGCTGCTTCAAGTTCAGGTCACGGCGAACGTCACCTTGCTGCCTGACTACGACGAGGCGATCTACTGGGACGTCTCGCGAAACTGCCATGAGACCGGGTACTTCTACCGTTCCATGGGGGATCGATATCTGTTCTTCGATCACCCTCCCCTCTTCCTCTATCTGGCATCGCCGGTCTTCTACTTGACCGACGAGATGGCAGGGTTCCGGTTCGTCGTGTCCCTCTTCTCATGTCTCCTGATCGCCTTGACGGCCCTTCTGGCCAGCCGCCTCTTCGGCCGTGGCGCCGCGCTGCCGGCAGCGATCGTCCTGGCCTTCAACCCCCTGTTTCTCTTCTATGCCAACAAGGCCTATCAGGACGTGCCGTTTTGTGTGCCGGTCCTCCTGGCATTTCTGGCGGCCTTCGCGGGTCAGCCCGTGCGCAGCGGGCTCTGGACCGGGGCGGCTTTCCTGATCAAGTACTTCGCCGCCGGATTCGCGGGATTCCTGTGGCTCTACACCCTGCTGACCGGCCCATCGGGGCGACGGGCATCTCTGAAGTTCGCCGTGGTGTTCGTACTCCTGGCGAGCCTCTGGCCAGTGGCAGGATTGCTGCTCGATCAGAAAGGCTTCCTGGGCAAGCTGGACTACTGGAATGAGATGATCCGTCCCGACACCCTGGCGGCGGTGAAGTCTCACCCCGTGGCGAGCTTCGGCGAGTATCTTCAGAGCATCTTCGATCGCCTGACCACCCTCCACGTCTTGCTGCTGGGGGCTGGATTCCTGGGACAGCTGTTCCGGCTGAAGCGGTCGAAGCTCGAGGTCAGGATCGTCCTGTTCACCGTGGTCGGTTACGTCGCCGTGCTGATGAGCGCCTTCGCGCTGCGGACCGACAGGTACATCCTGGAGACGCTGCCTTTCCTGGCAGTCCTGACGGGCGGAACGCTTGCTCGGATGGGCCCTTCCCGGTGGCTCGTGCTCGGTCTGGTTTCACTCCTCTCGCCCTGGGTGGTCATGCCCGGCATGACCCGGATGCCTCCCCTCGTGACCCCTTACTACGGCGAGCCGGTCTACGAGTACGCTCGCTCCGTAGAAGATGCGGCGGCCTTCATCAGTGAACAGATGCAGCCCGGTGAACTCATGATGGTGAACTGGAACGGTCCCCGCTTCGGCTACTTTGCCCGGCGGCCCTATCGCTTTCTCTATATCTCCACCAATCTGGCTTCGGCGCTCTCGGAGATCGACAAGTCCGATGCCGTTGTGCGAGATCACGAGAGCGGAGGGTGGCATCTTCCTTACCTGACGGAAGACGAGATCCGCCAGGTCGAAGCCCATCTGGACCGGTCTTTCGACTCACGGGCGTTTGGGCCCGTGCGAGTCTATGTCAGAAGAAGGACGGGCGAGGAGAAGTCATGACATCGACCCAGCTGGGTGTCCCGTCCCTGCCCAGGCACTATTGCACCCTGCTCTACTACGCTCTCTTCCGCTTCCGGGGCGAGAACTACAAGGCCATGCGACAGTACTTCGCCGGTCTGCTCGCTGGCGAGGTCGAGGAGTTCATGTCCCTCTCGGGGGCAAGAGTACTCGACGTCGGTGGCGGCAAAGGGGAGTTCTGTCAGGTGCTCCAGGACGTCCGGGACTGCGTCGCCGTGAACCTGGACCTCACGGAGCGCACCTTCTTCTGCCCCCGCTCGATGGTCGGTTCCGGGGACGCCATTCCCTCCCAGGACGACACCTACGATCTTGTCATCTCCAGAGGTGTCCTGGAGCATGTTCCTCCCCAGGTCCAGCCACGCATCGTGGCGGAGATGTTCCGGGTCCTGCGGCCTGGAGGCGTGGGATACGTCATGATTCCTCCCTGGTGGAACCCCCACGCGGGCCATCACATGAAGCCGTTTCACATCTTCCCATTTCATGTTGCAAAGCGGCTCCGGACGTTCTTCTTCCGGAACCAGATTCGGGGTGCCTCCTATGCCGAAGAGCTGCTCCATCCAATCACCTTCGCCAGGATGGACACGATGCTGCGGCAAGCAGGCTTCCGGCCCCTGGCCACCCGGGACACTCACTTCAGATTGCACTTCTTGACCCGGATTCCCCTGCTGCGGGAGATCGCCGTACCGGCCGTAGCGTTCCTGGTGACGAAGTAATCCCACCGGACTGTTCAATCCCGCCAGGACAACGGGCCTCTCCAGCGGGTCGACGCACTGGCGTCAGAGCAGGTGGGCAGGAGCGGAAACGGTTTCCCCCGTTCCTCCAGTGAGGTACCGTAGACCCGGCCAACCCTGGCTCCACACCCTGTTGGAGCCCTGCCGAAAACCTGAGCTGTCCATGTCCCGATTGATATCTGGAGTGCCCATGCAGAAACTCTCGAGCAACCCCAAGGAGCGCACCGCCGCACTGTTTGCCGAATCGGCGAGAGTCAAGCAGGCTCTCCTGGAAGGGAGTCACATCGACACCCTTGTCGACATGTCCGAGGTCATCGCCGACTCCATCGCCGCAGGGGGAAAGCTGCTGATCTGCGGCAACGGCGGTTCGGCAGCCGATTCCCAGCACCTGGCCGCGGAGCTGCTCGTCCGGCTCCGTACTGAAGTCAGTCGCGACGGCATACCGGCCCTGGCTCTCGCAATGGAGTCTTCGACCATGACTGCCTGCTGCAACGACTACAGCTTCGAGGCGATGTTTGAGCGGATGGTCAACACCCTAGGCAACCCCAAGGACGTGTTGCTCGGCATCACCACGTCGGGAAAATCCCTCAATGTCATCCGGGCTCTCAGGGCTGCGCGAGCCAAGGGCATGCGGGGCCTGGGCTTCCTCGGCTGCGATGGAGGCCCGACGCTTCAAGAATGCGACCTTGCATTCATCGCGCCCAGTCATGTCACCGGTCGAATTCAAGAAGCCCATATCACAGCCGGTCATGCCCTGCTGGAACTGGTGGAGGATCGCCTGTTCCTCCTGGGTCATATCAGTCGTCAAGACGAGGCGGAGTGAGTAGCGTCCGGCAACCCACTTTCGAGCCCTTCCAGCACTGCCATCATGACGCCAGCAGGAGCCAAACAGCCTGCGAACCAGCAACAGAAAGAGACTCACCAGTCCAAGGATAGCCACCAGCTGCACGAGGGGTAGCCCATCCCTCGCCAGTCAAGGCTTGAGGACGAGCCAGGGTGCATGTCCCGTAGGGGGTCCCCTGGCCTATTCCGGATCC
>JAJFLN010000670.1 GCA_021772705.1 Candidatus Cloacimonadota bacterium
GTTCATCAGCACTCTCAGTCGCACCGGTCCCATTGGGGGTTTGGGGGAGCTGGCTCCCCCAACGGGGCGTGGGGCTGAGCCCCACTACAACAAAATCCGTATTACCTCACCGGCATTGCCACTCGAAGGAGACTCTTCAATGCCACTGCGGTCATTCCTGCTCGATCTCCGCAACAGCGGCCAGGTACGGGTGCAACGTGTCTTCGCCTTCCAGGCCAGAGAGGTCTCGGACCTGGAGGAGGCGTTGTTCGACCTGGACCGGGCCGTCCGGATCGAGATGCCCGGCGAGGCGCCCGAGCTGGCCCTCGATTCTGCCGTCTGGGGAGCCATCACGCTGTACAGGGCCTCCCAGTTTCTGGTCTTCCGGGACCTGGACGCCGAGCAGATCGAGAGGGCCCTGACCCGTCCCTGCCCCGGGAGCGAAAGCGGCAATCCGGAGGTTCACTACTCCGTCGATCTCACCCTCCGCCATCTGCCCGATCTGGCCCGTCTGGCCCGAGGCATCTCCCGCAACGATCCCCTGATCTCCAACCTGGCCGTGCTGGGCCGGGAGTGGCCCCTGTCTTCCGTGGGAATGGAGGACCTGGGGGAGCTGAACAGTGGCCCCGTCCTGGGCCACCCCTCCCTCCGGCAGCTCTACGCCGATCGAATCCTGCAGCAGCGAGATCTACCACGGCTGGAAGATCCCGGGACCCGCGAGGCCCTGAGAGAAAGCCTGGGGGCTCACCCTGAACTGGCGCCGGAAACGGTGCAGCCCTACCTGCAGTTAACCGACGACGGCGGCGACGCCCGCCCCTCCTGAAGGGAGAACGCCAACAGTGAACCCAGCCAATGACGCCGGCAGACTGGTCCAGCATGTCCTGGCTCCTCTGAAGGAGACCTTCGTCGGCAAGGACGAGATCATCGACCTCATGGGCATCTGCCTCGTGGCGGGAGAGAACCTGTTCCTGCTCGGTCCCCCGGGGACGGCCAAGAGCGCTCTGGTCAGGGAGCTGGGAGGCCGCCTCGAGGGCACCACCTTCGAGTACCTCCTGACTCGATTCACGGAGCCCTCCGAGCTGTTCGGCCCCTTCGACATCCGCAAACTCCGAGATGGCGAACTGACCACCAACACGGAGGGCATGCTCCCAGAGGCGGAGCTGGTCTTCCTCGATGAGCTGCTCAACGCCAACAGTGCCATTCTGAACAGCATCCTGACCGTGCTCAACGAACGGGTCCTCCGGCGGGGCCGGGAGGTGCACCGTCTGCCCACCCGGATGGTGGTCGGCGCCAGCAACCGCCTGCCCGAGGACGACGCCCTGGGTGCCCTGTTCGATCGGTTTCTCCTTAGAGTCACCTGCGACAACGTGGAGGAGTCCCGGCTCCAGGAGGTGCTGGAAGCGGGCTGGAAGCTGGACCTCCGGCCGGTTACAACCGATGCAGCTATGTCCATGGAGGACGTCAGGACCCTGCACGAACGTCTGCCTGAGGTCGATCTGTCACCGGTACGGACGTCGTTGGTGGAGTTGATCTCCCGGATCAGACGGGCCGGAATCCCCATCTCGGATCGGCGGGGAGTCAAGCTGCAGCGCCTCGTCGCCGCCAGCGCGATCCTCTGCGGAAGAGAACAGGCCCGGGTCTCGGACCTCTGGGTCTTTCGCCACATCTGGGACACGGTGGAGCAGCAGGAGATCCTGGCCGGTCTGGTGGAGGAGAGCCTGAAGCAAGGCGAGTCAGCCGACGGCGACCACCCCCGATCTCTTGGCCGGGAAGCTCCCGACCCGGAGAGCCTGGCTCACGATCTGGACTGCATCGCCGGACGCCTGTCGGAGGACGACTTGACCTCAGCTGATCGGGCCGTACTGAGAGACCGCCTGGGCGTCCTGTCAGCTCGCAGCCAGTGGGTGGCCGACGAGTCCCTGCGAGTTCAGATCGAGGAACGCATCGAGGGCCTGTGGAGCCGATTCGACTGACTCCGGCCCGGCCCGCCTGGGCTCTCTGCCTCCTCCAGAGCAGCTGGGAGCGGCTGGGAGACTTCCGGCTCGAGACGGGGTTCAGAGTCCGGGAAGAGGGCGATCGGCTCTGGCTTCAAGGACCCTCCTTCTCCTCGGCGTTGGAGCGGCGGCTGCTGGCGCTTCCGGCTCTGGAGCGGCACCAGATCACGGCTGATGGAAACCTGCTTCCGAGAGGCACGCGTCTCCACCTGGGGGCTCTGCCGCAGGAGGGCTGGATGCCTCTGGATCGATGGCTCGAACTGAGACCTGCAACTCCTTCATCGTCGACCCTGAGGCAGCTGGAGCCCGTTCGAGTCCGGGTCGTCGGATCCGACCGGGAGACAGAGCCTTCGCTGTTGCTCACGGACATGGATACCTGGAAGGATTACGCGGTCCGGGCGCCGGCCATTCGCCTCGATCCCCTTCGCTTCGCCGCTGCATCCGATAGCCGCGTCGTGATCCAGGGGACCCCCCTGCCTGCCGTGAGGGGAGTTCGGTACGTGGAGAGGGACGGGGTCGCTGTCCCCTGCGGGTTCCGGTGGGAACCGGCCGTCGCCGCCGGAGTTCTCAGGACCCGGGCCGGAACCGGCCCTGGAGACCTGCTGTTGCTGAGCCGGGACGGCTCGATGGAGATCATCCCGGAGGAGTGGATCATTCCCGTGACCCGGTCCGCCGTCCGGATCACGGCGGCGTCCTTGACGACGGCAACAGCTGAACCGGGAATCATCCTGGAGGGCGACGAGGATGAATGAGCCCCTGGCGGCGGTCCGGGCCTATCTCTCCTCTCCGGACTCCTCGTTCTGGCAGTGGGGACCGGAGGGCGAGACGGTCTACTGGAGCCTCGGTGGAGAGCTCGCTCCCGCCGGAGAAGTGAACGCCGTGATGGAGCGCCTCTGCGACGGAGGCCTGCCGCCTCTTGGCGCCCTGCTCATGCTTCTGGCCGCCTGTCAGCCCGGGTGGTCCGCGGAGGGTGGCGGCCGGGAACGGCTGGCGGAGTATGTGAGGGAGCATCTCCGCCGGGACCGTCTCAAGCTCTGGGGCCAGACCGACAAGGAGACCAGCGATAACGTCCTGGGCCTCATCGCCGCCCGCATCGACCGGGCCATCCCGGCGCTGGACAGGGTGGCCGCCTTGCCCAGGGAGCTGCTATCGGGCTCGGCGGCCCAGTGCGCTCTGGCGGAGTTCGTCTTCGAGATCTGCACCCGCCGCATCTCTCCCGGTGCTTCCCATGAAGTGCTCCAAGAGCTGGCCCGGCTCACCAACCCGGCGGAGATGACTCCCCACTTCCGGGTCCAGGACGACATCCGGGACTTCCTCCAGTATCTGGACGCCCTGCTCCCGGGGCTGGAAGGACTGACGGAGGAGCGGCTCCGGACCAGAACGAAAACGGGGTTGGATGGCCCGGTGGGTCCCGCGGAGCTGACCTTGCCGAAGGCCGATCAGATCCGAGGTCTCCTGCGACGCCTGTCAACGGACAAAGAGCTGGCCGGCCTGTCCCGGCTGGCCCGGAACCTGATGGCAGCCATTCACATACCCCGAAAGCTCTGGTCCGAGGACGAGCTGCCCCTGGGAGGGTACTCGGACCTGACCCATCGAGGTCCCCTGGACCGTCTGCTGATCAGCGAGCTCGCTCACGACAACCTGACTCTGGCAGTCCGGGTCGCCCTGAACGAGGCGCTCTACTTGCGACGGGAGTCTCCTCCCAGGTCCCCTCCGGAGAAACGCCACCTGCTCATCGACTCCGGGATTCGCCTCTGGGGCCTGCCTCGGGTCTACGCCACCGCCGCCGCCCTGGCCCTGGCGGCACTGACGGATCGGCAGTCGGACTGCGCGGCCCATCGAACTTCAGAAACGTCACTGAATCCGGTGGACCTCTTCACTCGTGAAGGAGTGATGGAACATCTCTCCGCCCTGGGCACAGCGCCCCATCCCGGCTCGTCCATGCCGTCCTTCCTGCAGACGGCCGCTGGCGGAGACGAACCGGCTGAGGCCATCCTCATCACGCACAGCGACGTCCCGGAGGACCCCGACTTCCGAAAGCAGATGGAGCAGCTCAGCAAGCTAGACCTGTTCATCGCAACCGTCAATGGCGCCGGGGCCTTCCACCTGTTCCATCAGAGTCAAACGGGACGGCGCACGATCTCCCGGGCCCAGCTGTCCCTGGAGACTATCCTCTCCGAAAGGGTGATCCGGCCCGATCGAGTCGCCCTCTCATTGAAGGAGATCGACCCCGAGATGCCTTCCCTGATCTCACAGGAGCCCTTCCCCCTCCTGCTGACCAAACCGGTCTCCCTCACCCTGGCCAGACAGAGACCCAGCCGAGGAGTCGTGGCCGTCACTGGCGATGGCCGCCTGCTCCACTGGTCCCGTGAGAGCAGGGGAGCCCGGCAACTCTCAGCGTTGATCCCCCGAGGGAAGGTCCACGGACTTTTCATGGAAAGTGACGGCAAGATACACATTCCCGTGGGGATCCTTCCCGGCAACCGGGTCCCCCTCATCGCAGCCCACGTCGATCCCAGCAGAAAGGTGCTCCGCTCCGAGCTCCAGACCAGCGGGCAGATCCCCGTCGGCGCCTGTCGAATCACCGGCGCCCTCTGCCTCATCTTCCGGGACAGGATCGACGCCTTCGATCCCGAAACGGCCGAGACCCTATCCACCCTCACCGTGATGCCCGCCGGGACCCGCTGGAACCGGGATCGGTTCTTCCAAGCTGGCTCCGCCGGGTACGCCTTGGAGTTCGACGGCAAGGCCCTTCGGCTGCAACGGCTTCCCCTCCCCCATCCCCGGATCGTGGCCCTCTTCGATCGGGAAGAGATGGATGGCCCCTTCGCCCTCACCGCCGCGGGCAACGTGCACGCCATTCGGAGCGGAGAGCCCCTTCCTTTGTCACTGGACTTCGTCGATGCCTTCACCCTCATCGGCATCTCGCAAGACGGGCATCGCCTGGGCCTGCGGACCCGCCCCGAGGGCCGGCGGAGGGACTACCTCCTGGACCTGCAGACCCGGGATGTCCGGGACATCTCGGGGGACCCCTGGCTGTCGATCGAGCCCGAGCTCCGGACCTGTTCCCGCAGCAACGGCAACTGGACCCTGTTTCACTCCTTCCGGGGGATCTTCACCGACCCCCGGGGGCAGCTGGTTCTGCAAACCCGCAGTGACCGCCTCCTGGCTGTCAGGGTCGACCCCGGCGGTGAGACCCTGCTGGTCCGGGTGGCGGAGGGCCTGTCGGCAGGCGAGACGCCCATTCCCTTCGAGCGGATCCCGTCGCCAGGCGGCGCCCGTTTCACCCTACGAGTAGCCCGATGGCCCGATGGCAGCCGGGCTTACCTGGACAGCCGGGGATTGCTGCATCTGATCAGTTCCCGGGAATCGACTCCCGAGATCTCCCTGGTCCTCTCCAACGGTGAGCTGGCCGGATGGACCTCCGACGGGCAGCTCTTCGGACCCCGGTTCTTCACCGGCATCTCCCCCACGGCTTCGCCGGAGAGGGTCCAGGGCGTCCTCTCCTCCTTCATCCGGGAGGTCCGGCGTTGATCCCCTTCGACCTGAATCTGAAACGAACCTCGGGACCTGTACATGCATCTCGGGCCGGCTGGATTTCTGGGGGGAACCCGGAGTCCTGGCTGCAGGAAGTCCTCTCCTGGAACGTGGATCAACCTGGGCTCATGTTCCTCGTCGTCCCTGATGGAGACGGTGAGGCCCAAGGAGTGCTGGTCGTCTTCCCTCCCGGGTCGACACCCCACGGGCCCATGCGGGCACTGCCCTACGGCTGCCTGGTGGGCCGTCTCTATCTGCCCGTCGACGCCGTCATCCGACCCGCCGTTTCGGAGGCAGAGCTGGCTTCGGCTCTGGACCATCCCACCCAGATACTCCATCCGAGTCTGGGGCTGATCGCCTTCGAGAGCCGGCAGATACAGCGGATTCACCAGCTACTTGCCCTGCCGCCGGTGAGGGCTATCGAATGGGACCAGGCCCGGCGCGGACCCTCGTCGGCGCCCCGCCTCTCCCGGGTGGTGGCCGACGAAACCCGGCAGGCAACCACGGTGGAGGAAGTCCTTCAAGAAGGGCGGGAGGAGATCGGGACCCACTCCCTGGACGACCTCCCTCCCGAGCCCGCCGAGAGTCCGGCCAGCGTCGCGGAGGATGCGGCCCATACGGCACGATCGGGTTTTCTGAAGGCCCTGGAGTGGATCTCCGGCAAGGGATCTTCCAGCAGCAGGAGCCAGTCCTGGATCGACGGCGTCAACAAGTGGAGCAAGGCCCAGCTCTCGGCTCTCAACGCGGCCCGGCGCCGGGAGATCGAGAGGCTTCTGCACCTGCTCGAGAAGGACCCGGATCGGGGCCTCGGATTTGCGGTCCCGGTTCACGGAGAACCCGGCCGAGGTGTGGCTGAGCCCTCCGGAGAGCTGAGTCCTCACGAGACGGACTTTAACCTGGGACGCCTGGGCGGAGGCCGGCCAGTGGAGACCTGGGACTCCGGTCCGAACCTGCGACAGCAGCTGGTGGAGGCCTACCATCGAGCCGCCACCCGGGCCCTCACGGAAGGCCGGTTTCGCCGGGCCGCCTACATCCTGGCCGAGCTCCTCGGCGACTACTCCGGAGCTGCCGCCGCCCTGGAGCGGGGATGTCACTACCGGGAGGCCGCCATCCTCTACAGGGACCACCTGGGCAACAACGTACGAGCCGCCCGCTGCCTCGAGGACGGAGGTCTGCTGCTCGAGGCAATCCCCCTCTACGAGCAGGAGCAGATGTTCCTCCGGGCCGGCGATCTGTATCAAACTCTGGAGCAGCCCGATCCGGCCCGAAAGTCCTACCGCAGCGCCGTGGACCTACATCTCGAGAAGGGCGATGTTCTGGCCGCCGCCGACCTGATCGAAGACCGGATAGAAGCGCCCGACGAAGCCCTGGAATTGCTGGCCACAGCCTGGCCTCGATCGCCCCAGGCCCAGGCCTGTCTGGATCGGCGCTTCCAGCTCCTGGGGCAGCTGGGCCGGCACCGGGAGGCCAGGCAACTCGTCCATGATTTGCCGCGGGATGCGGTGGAGCTGAAACTGGCCGTGCTCCTCTGCGGCTCCCTGGCCACAGTCAGCGACGACTATCCCGACCAGGGGGTGCGAGAACGGGCCAGGGACAGCACCCGAGTGGTGGCCGGGGACTGGCTCGAAAAGACTCTCAACGACCCCTCGAGCAGGGACTCTGTAGAAAGCCTCGTCCGATCCGTCGTCAGCCTGGTGCCCTCCGATCGGCTGCTCTCCCGGGACGGGACTCGATACCTTGCAAGACTGTGGGAGAAGCCGTCTCCCACCCCTCTGCCAGTCAGGAAACAGAAGACCGGCACATCCTCGGAGCCCCTGTTGCTGGGCGAGTTTCAGCTCCTTGAGGGGGAGCCGGTCCGGTGGCTCGCAGCCCAGGCCGCCGGCGATGCCTACTACGCCGTGGGGGCCACGGCCGGAGGCAGGGCGATGCTGGTCCGGGCGTCCTGGGACGGGCTGATTCAGCCTCTGGGATGGACCTCCGCCATGGAGAGCGAGAAGCCACCACTACTGGCAGCTCCTCGGTTCGGAAACCACCCCGTCGTGGTCGTCCCTCGATGGGGGAGGCGGCTCGGGATGACACGCTTCCCCTACACCGACAGCTTCAAGGAGACGCCGGAGGCGGGCAGTCCCAGCTGGCTACCCCCTCGGATGGACGCGGTCTGCTACAACGAAAACGACGTGATCTGGGCCCTGAGTCGGGGGGAGGATCTCGACAGGCGACTCAGCGCTCACACGGCGTCGGGAGAGCTGATCTCGAGCCGGGCCGTCGATCTGTCCCAGGCTGCCGTACCACCTGCCTATCGCGACGACCTGGAGTGGGAGGACCTTCCCATGGGCCTGGTGGCCCGGCAGGGCTACGTCTTCCTGGCCGCCGGTTTTCAGGTCATCCAGTTCTTCCATCGGGACCAGGTCAGGCCCATCGGCCTCCCGGACATCGCTCGCGGGATGACCCTCTCGGGACCCTTCACCCGCCTCAGGCTGGCCGTGCTCCATGACGAGGGCGGCACGGTCCTCTGGCCCTCGAGTATCGGCAACAAGAACTTCCAGCGCCCCTTCGGCGACAAGCTGGCCAGGCCCAGGGCGGCCTTCATCCGCGACGGCTCCCTGGTGGCCGTGAACCGATCCGAGGGCCGGCTCTACGACACCAACGGACGGGCCGTGACGTTCCGCGCGGCCTTCGAAGGTCCGGGCAGCGAACCGGTCCAGGTCTTGCCAGGCCTCCACCTGCACCAGTTCGCCATCATCACCACCGACGGCCGGGTCCGCATCTACCGGATACCGGCGTGAGTCAGTAGCGGTACCAATGCTGCGGGAGCTGCGGGCTGATGGACTACGGGCAGATCGGAGATCGGCAGCCGTACACGATCTGAAGGATGTCGATCGACGACCGGAGCTTGTGACAAGATCGGCGTCGAATCGGAACCTGGGGCCCCCCAGAATGGTGACTGCCCCCACCGAATGGAAAGCTCGCTCCGAGACCCCTGTTGCGCCGCCGGTCTGCGGGTTACTTCTCGATGGAGCGAGCCTTCCACATCGCGAAGAGCGCCGGGTAGACCGTCAGCTCCAGCAGGAAAGAGCTCACGAGACCTCCCACCATCGGCGCCGCAATCCGTTTCATGACGTCGGCTCCCGTGCCTGTGCTGAACAGCACGGGGAGCAGCCCGAACATCGTCGTCAGGACCGTCATCAGCTTCGGCCGGATGCGCCGGGCTGCCCCGTCGACGATCGATTCCTCCAGGTCACCGGTTGTCCGTAACCTCCCTTCCTTCCTCCAGCGCTCGTGCGCCAGATTCAGATAGAGCAGCATCACCACCCCGGTCTCGGCGTCCAGACCGGCCAGGGCGATCAATCCCACCCAGACCGCCACGCTCATGTTGTAGTCGATTAGATAGAGCAGCCAGACGGCTCCGATCAGCGAGAAGGGAACCGCCAGCAGTACGATGGACGTCTCCAGAGCAGACCCCGTGTTCAGGTAGAGCAACAGCACTACCAGAACCAGCGTCAGGGGCACCACGATCACCAGGTTGGCCTTGGCCCGCTCGAAGTACTTGAACTGCCCGGCCCATCCGAGACGGATGCCAGCCGGAAGCTCGACCTTCTCCGCGAGTACTGCCTTTGCCTCCGCGACATAGTCCGCGATGGGTCGATCCGTATCCACGAAAACGAACCCGACCAGCTTCCCATCCTCGCTCCGGATCATCGGCGGTCCGCGTCGAAATCGGATGTCGGCCACCTGCGACAGGGGAACCTGTGCTCCTCTCGAGGTCGCTATCAGGACCTGCCCGAGTTGTTCCAGATTATCGCGGAACTCCCGAGCGTAGCGAACGCTCACTGGGTATCGCTCCCGGCCGTCGACCGTCTCGGATACGGCCATCCCGCCAATGGCCGTCATGAGGACTTCGTTGATGTCCTTGACCCGCAGTCCGTACCGCGCGGCTTCCCGGCGCTTCACCTCGAAGTCGATGAAGAATCCCCCCGTCGGCCGCTCGGCGAAGGCGCTGCGGGTTCCCGGGATCTCGGACAGGGCCCGCTCGATCGCCAGCGCCGTCTGCTCGATCACTGCCAGGTCATCGCCGAACACCTGAATTCCTAACGGACTCCGCACTCCCGTCGCCAACATCTCCGTGCGTGTCTGAATGGGCATCCAAAATATGTTGGGCATCCCCGGATACCGCATCGTTTCATCCATCTCGGCGATCAATCCGTCCCAGGTCAAGCCCTCGCGCCACTCCCCCGGGGGCTTCAAGACGACCGTCGTCTCCACCATCCCGATCGGGGCCGGGTCCGTCGCTGTCCGGGCTCGGCCCATCTTCCCGAAGACCGAGACGACCTCGGGAAACTCCCGGAGCTGGCGGTCCATGGCCTGCAGCACGTTGGCAGCCTCCGTCACGGACATTCCCGGTGGCGCCGTCGGCATGTACAGGATGACCCCTTCGTTGAGAGGAGGCATGAACTCGCTCCCCAGCCGTTGGTAGGCCGGGAGGGTGAGGACCATCGCTCCGACCGCAAGCGCCATCACGGTCCGCCGGTATCGAACCACGAACCGGACTACCGGTATGTACGCTGCCACCAGCCAGCGGTTCAGCGGGTTCTTCTCCTCACGCTGGATCGCTCCCCGCACGAAGAGCACAACGAGCGCCGGCGTCAGTGTCACGGCCAGAATGGCTCCGAAGCCCATGGAGTAGGTCTTGGTGAACGCCAGTGGCTTGAACAGCCGCCCCTCTGTCCCCGTCAGCGTGAAGACAGGGAGGAAGGAGACCGTGATGACCAGAAGAGAGAAGAAGATCGCGGGTCCTACCTCCTGCATCGCCTCGATCGTCGCCTCCAGCCGGCTGCAGGGCCTCCCGGCGTCGTCCCACTCCTCCAGTTTCTTGTGAATATTCTCGATCAGAATGATGGAGGCGTCGACCATCGCGCCGATCGCCACGGCGATGCCGCCGAGGGACATGATGTTGGCGGTGAGACCCTGATAGAACATCGGGATGAACGAGAGCAGCACCGCCAGAGGAAGAGTCAGGATGGGTACCAGAGCGCTCCTGACGTGCAGGAGAAAGAGGAAGATGACCAGACTCACGACGACCATCTCTTCCAGCAGCGTATGCCGCAAGGTGGTAATCGCTTCCCGGATCAGCTCGGAGCGATCGTAGGTGACCACCAGTTCGACGCCCACAGGCAGGGCTCGTTTCACCTCCGAAAGCCGCTCCTTGACGGCGTCGATGACGCGAAGAGCGTTTTCGCCGTATCGCATCACGACGATCCCTCCGACCGCTTCGCCCTGGCCGTCCAGCTCCGCGATTCCTCGTCGCATCGCTGGACCGATGGAGACTTCCGCCACATCGGAGATCAGGATCGGTGTATCGCCCGGGCCGACTTTCACGGAAGCCAGGCGCAAGTCCTCGACATTCTCGATGTACCCCCGACCTCGGATCATGTGTTCGTGACCAGCGATCTCGAGAGAACGGCCGCCGGCGTCCTCGTTGGAGCCCCGCACTGCCCGGACCACCTCACCGAGGGTCACGCCGAAAGCTCGCAGCCGCACCGGATCGATCTGGACCTGGTACTCCTTGACGAATCCTCCCACTGAAGCGACCTCAGCTACACCGGGAACGCTCATCAGCGCGTACCGGATGTTCCAGTCCTGGAGTGAGCGGAGCTGTTGTAGATCCTGGCCACCCGACCGGTCGACCAGGGCATACTGAAACACCCAGCCGACCCCCGTCGCGTCCGGTCCCAAGCTTGGCGAAACACCCTCGGGTAAGTTGCCTTGAATGGCGCTCAGATACTCGAGCACTCGGCTTCGGGCCCAGTAAATGTCCGTGCCGTCCTCGAAGATCACATAGACGAACGATAGGCCGAAGAACGACTGTCCCCTGACGAACTTCACTCGGGGAGCCGCCAACAAGGCGCTCGAGATCGGATATGTGACTTGATTCTCCATCAGATCCGGACTGCGGCCAGGCCACTCGGTGAGGAGGATCACCTGCGTGTCCGACAGGTCCGGAATCGCGTCGAGCGGGGCGTCGCGCAGACAAAGGGCTCCCCAGACTCCCAGAGTTCCCGCGAGGAGGACCGTCAGGAACGGTCGGCGCGCACATGCCGATATGATCGATCCGAGAAGCCCAGACGTCCTTTCAGCGGGTTTCATCGCTGCCCTCCCAGTACGTCGCCGCCGACCGAATCCGGCTTTCGGCGGCGATGAGGAAGTTCCCTGAGCTGACCACTCTATCTCCCGGTTTCAAGCCTTCCGTCACCTCGTCGAACCCCTCAGCGCTCACCCCGAGCTTGACCACTCGCGGCCGCAACCTGCCTTCGCCGAGGTCCACGAACACCAGCCGTCTCGGACCGGTGTAGATCACTGCGGTCTCCGGCACCGCGAGCCGTTCGCCAAGGTCGACCGGAATCTCCACATTGGCGAACATTCCCGGTTTGAGCTTTGAATCGAGATTCTCGACAACAATCCGAATACGCCCCGTCCGTGTGGCCTCCTGGAGAGTCGGGTAGACGAAATCGATCCGTCCCTCGAGGGCTCGCCCTCCCGCTTGGGGGAGCTCGATCGTCGCCACCTGTCCGGTCCGCATCTGTGTCAAGTCGGACTCGAAGAGATCCGCCTCCACCCACACTCGACTCAGATCTGCAATCCGATAGGACCGTTGTCCCACCTCGATTCGCCCCCCCTGGACGATGTTCTTTTCGATCACGGTCCCTTTCGAGGGCGATCGGATCGGCAAGGCCTCCAGAATTCGTCCGCGATCCTCCAGATCGTCGATCTGCCCGGAAGCAAGTCCCAGCAGCCGCAGCCTGCGACGAGAGTTTTCAACGAGCCGCCGGAACGACTCCGCGCCGTTGCCGTGGCTATGCTCCAGGGCCGTCAAGTGCTCCGTCTGGCTGGTATAGAGTTCGGGGCTGTAGAGCAGGAACAGCGGCTCGCCTTCCTTCACGCGATATCCCGTCGAGTTGACCAACAGTTTCTCGACCCAGCCGCCCATTCGGAGGTTGATGTCAAAGAGACGTGTCTCGTCGATCTCCACCCGGCCGAAGGCCCGGATCCGGCGCTGCATCCGTCGCAACTTCGCTGTCGCCGTTCGCACTCCGATTCGCTGGCGTCGAACCGAGTCCACCAGGATCGTCCCGGTCCGCTGCTCCTCCACGGTCACCGGCGTGAGGTCCATGGCGCAGATGGGACAGTTCCCCGGGGCCTGCTGTTTCACTGAAGGATGCATGGAGCACGTGTAGTACGCGATGCTCCCGTCGCCAGTCGTTGTTTCCCCTGACTCCCCTGCGGTGCCGCTATCGGTCTTCATCGAGGAGGACGAAGAGCCGGCCCGTTCCCTGCCATGGTCGTCCTCTGCCGGCGAGGCTGGGGCTCGCCTTGCATCGGCTCTCGAGGGGAGTCTCTCGGACGTCGAGCTCCCCGCGGAGCCAGATCCGGCGGCGCTTCCACCTGATGTCGCGTCACTTCCGGGCAATGGCTTTTCCGCGCCTGCCGCCGGACGTTCCAGTCGGTGGGCTGTCCCCTTTCCCGGTTGAAACCACTCTGCGAGCTCGGACCGAAACAGGGCCGCGGTCACCAAGATCGTCACCAGGATGCATACGGGCGGTCCCCAGGTTCCGCGGTTCTCGCCTGCCTCACTGACACTCGTCTGTCCCGTGGGACTCCGACCCTCAATCCCGGCCGATTCGTCTTTGTGCTCTTCATCCATCTGCCTGTTTCCTCCAGGGTCACGAAACAAGCCGCCCATCAGGCGGCTGAATCCGGTCGAGGCAGAGCCAAAGGACCCGCTCACGCGCCGGAACTCGTGCAGAACTCAGGTCAGTGGACTGCAGTACAGAATGAAGAGCGCGGGATCATCTCTGCCTTCCGGCGGTCCCCGCGAGTTTCGCCGGAACCTGGAGGTCTCGAGCGTGCCTGGCTGCAACGTACTCGCAGGACTCGACAGTGGGATGAGCGCCAGAGAACCCATGAGCATTCCGGTCGCGGTCTGACAAACACGTTCGTCAGGTGTTGTGCGCTGTATCCTGACGTCACAACAACTCCCCGTCGCCGGGCTTCGACGCCCCAAAGCCAGGTGGGTACCTCCACGACACGTTCGAACGGGCTGGCAGCAGCACTCTTGATGCAGGACCCTTTCGATTCGACAGAAGAATGCCATCTCGCCGAGAGAGAGGCTCCCGGCCAGAAGGATGGGTCCCAAGCTTGCAACCACGATGCGTCGGAGTGTTTTCACGTCATGCTTGAGTGTAGCGGTCCCCACCCCTGCCTGCCACATTGACGCAGAGTCTACGGGAGACACTCGGTGCAAGTGCCTCCGCGAGGTCTCAGGTTAGCGGGCCCGAGACTCCTCCTGTCGTCCGCCCGGGCGATGGGGGCGCCTGGCCGTGTGCACTGTCCGAAGTAAGCCGCGTGCGTCACCACGCCGTCGGGTGCCGCTCCAGGACCGGCAACCAGGCCAGAGACGCGACCGCCATCGGGGCGACGAAGGAAGAGCCTCGCGGCTTCCGAACGTGCCCAAGAGTGACCGGAACAGGGCATTCGCGGTCAGCACCATCAGCCCGATGGTGAGATGAAACCAGACGAAAGCAACGGAGAGCACATCGGCACAGCTCGAGTTCTGATCTTCCCGCAGCCGGATCAGATACCGAGACTGTTCGGACTCTCAGGAGTAACGAGTCGACGTGGCTGCGCTCACGGAAGCAGGGACTTCTAGAGCCAATACCCCTAAGATAAGACGAATTTTGTTGTAGTGGGGCTCGGCCCCACACCCCGTTGGGGGAGCCAGCTCCCCCAAACCCCCAATTGGACTGGTGGGACTGAGAGTGCTGATGAACACTTGAAT
>JAJFLN010000068.1 GCA_021772705.1 Candidatus Cloacimonadota bacterium
ACAACATCCCGGCCCTCCGTCATCTCGGCCGCGTACGATTCAAGCGCTGCGTGGATGCAACACATTTCTGCCTGTTCGGAGGCAAAATCCATGACTGCAACAGGATTCGCCAAGGTCATGCGTCAGCTCCGAAGGCTTTCGTCATTGCCATCCGATTCCCTTGCCAGTTCCCGCTCTCGCCGCACAACACTCTCCGGTATCCGGATTCGATCTGCGCGTTTAACCTCTTCCAACACCGAACCGATAGTACCGGTCTCGCGGAGAGCGAGAAGAGTCTCCATATCCTTTGACCACTTCACCTTGTCGGCGTGATTCCTGATAGCAGGTTGCTTCACACCTATTGCAGCAAACATGTCTCCATATCGCTTGCCTTCAAACGCTCGGCAAATCGGCTCGAGTGTCTCCACACAAAACTCGATATACTCATCCTCCTTTCTTGCAAAGCCTTCGTTATGTCCTTTGAATGCCGCCGCGATACCTGAGTAGCCCTGCTCCTGAGCTAAGACGCTATGTGTCAACATGAGAATCTTCGTACGAGTCGACGAGAAGTCCCACTCTTCGGATGTCAAACAGACCTTTAACTCCTCTAGATAAGCGTGTGCTGTCTCTGGGGGTAAGTCACCCTTCCACACGCCATCATTACGTCGACTGACCGTAGCAGCGTTCGTATGATAGGCGACCGCTGAACCGCCCGCCCCAGGTTCACAAGCTTCCTGAGGCAACTGCGTTCTCATCCGGTTCAGCATAGCTACGATCGCCGGCGCTGAACGAAAATTGGCCTTCTTCCCGATTACTTCAAGGGTCGAGTGTTGAATCTTGCCGCAGCCGTCTCCATAGATCTTTTGCCAATGGTCTCCGAAGAGCCCAATCAGAGGACGAGCCTCGACCAGACAATGTGAAGTAAGAGCTGCCGCGAACTCGGTGTTAGTGTCCTGATACTCATCAATGAGTAGAATGGGGTATCGCGCTGCTACCAGACTACGAAACTTCTTCTCACGGAGCAACCCCGACGTCAGTGTTAGAACGTCGTTATGACCCAGAGAAACGCACTCACTGTCCGCGTTGACGCGGCGGTGGCCGAGATCGTAACTGACCCGTCGAACTCTAGCAATTCCGGATTCGGCAATCTGATCCTGGAGTCCGCCTATCTCATGGACGGCCTCACAGAGGTTCTTCTGAAAGTCACGAACCAATGACCAGCAGAAGGCATGAATTGTGGAAGCGTTGACGACAGGATGTCGATCGGTTCTCGACCTAATCTCGGCGGTGGCCACGTTGGTATATGTGATGCAAGCCACCTGCTGGTGTCTCCGACGAAGCATCTGCCCTTGAGTGGTGATGATGTGATTGAGCGCAAGAACCAGAGATTCCGTCTTTCCCGCGCCAGCGCCCGCCTCAACCAAGAAAGGCCTCCCCGTGTCGAGGCAGGCGAACACTCGTGCGTTTGCTTTAGCTGCGGCCACCTCAGCTGGATTCGAGGGTTGATTGCTCATAATAGGTTGCTCTTCGAAGATGCTCTCTTTCTGCGATCCTACTTCTGCGCAGGGGTTACAACCGCTGTATTCGCAGTTACGGCTGGCGGAGAAGCATCGGCATCTCGCAACCATCGAAGTCCATCGGCAATATAGCGTGGCACCGACCAGCTCTCTGGGGCGATCGCATGCTCAATGGCGAACTCTGACTTCTTCTTTACTTCCGTGGCGCGTTGCCAGGCCTTCTCCTCATGAGTGTCGCTGGGCAGTAGGTCGAGTTCAAACAACTCTAGATTCGCCAGCACAAACGCATCTTCGAAACTGCGCCCACAGGCGAGCCCAGCACTCTCGGGGATCTGAAACGCAACTCGGCGACATGAAAAGAGTTTCTCATCAGCAGTCGCCTTCAGCAAAGCGTCAATAGAAACGCCCTGCCCGAACAATGTGGTTAGGCAGGCGTTGCTTGTCTGACTCCCCATGGACACTCGGCAGGCACGTCGCTCGTCATTCGGGTCAATTGAGTCAATATCTGTGATAATCAGCGTTCGCAACTCAAGAAAGTCGAGTAGTGTGAAGAATAGATGCGCATAAGCTCCACCTACTTCCATCACAGAAATGTACTGGTTTGAAAGCCCGAGTGAGACCTTGTCGCTCTCGTCGAGTTTCTCCATCATAACAGGGAGGAGAAGTCTCTCGGTAACACCCTCAATCAAGACAGCCTTGTCTGCGAAGAAGAGGTCGCAGCGCGTGAGGGACATGTATTTGTGCAAGAACTCTCTGTCTTTGCTTTGCGTCCCTCCGAGTCCGTCTCTAAGATCCTTTACAATAGTGGCGCGGTGGCCTGAGCCGCTCAGATCGGGTTTTGCCAGGAAGTAACGCACAGAATCAAACGAGGCACGATTTGCGACGTGCGACGAATGAGTTGTGACGATGAGTTGAACCGACCAGCGTTCGGACTTGTTGAATTCCTTTGTCAAGACAGCAGCCAAGCCGTTCAACTGGCCAATGAATACCTCCTGCATTTGTGGATGTAGATGAACTTCCGGTTCTTCGATGAAAATGAGGTGAGTTGCTGGAGCCTTACTGTCGGCATGGAAAGCCTTAAAGAATTCCAGTAGCTTTAGCAAAATGAAGATCAGATTCCTTGCGCCAAGGCCGTTATAGGTCTCCGGCAGATTGATCCCATTGATGCCAGCGTAGCTGATGCTCGTGTGATCGGTTAACAGACGCTTCACATTGAGCGTCGTTTCAGTGCCGAGACCAGGGTCCCCTAAGCCGGGATAGCCGAACAGCGTGAAGGCTGGCAGAAGATCCGCCAGCTGCTTGGTGAACTGCTTGTCAATGCCATCTTGAATGCCCTTCACGGCATCCTGAAGCTTTTGAGCCGTTTCCTGGTCACGCTTGTCAGCGTTCTCGACCGAAGCAGTGTGAAAGAGGGCTTCGAGTATCTTTCCGAGCACGTCGCGATCTCGATTGTTCACATCATCTAGACCGCGCTGCGCGTTGATAAAGTCCCCCCGAATCAAGGAACGAAACGTGCCCCACTCGATCTTCTTCCGACTGCTAGGATCGCCCGGCACTGTCGCAGCAACCGAAGTTACGTACAGGTCCGGAACACGCTCACGCATGAGTCGAAAGAATGCTCTTCGCTGTGGTTCCTTGAGGTTGGGCTCTGAACAGGCAATGTCCAAGAAGAGGGCCGGCACTGCTCCAGGCCCTAATTCGTGAGTTATCACGACATGTGCATGCTGTTTAGCCGGATCGACATCGATAACAAACTCTGCAAGCACCCCTAAATCCGGCGATTGATCATCATAAGCGATCTGCAATTCCAAGACGATCGTCGGAAGGATCTCGCGGACCTTTTGCTCCTCCTCGTTCTGGTGAAAGCTAACACATGCAGTCCAAAAGTCCTCGTGCGTGGACAACGAAAAATCCTCCAGCCGAAATCCTGGAGAGCCATCGCTTAGTAACCTGCGAAACAGTTCTGCCAGTGAAGTCTTCCCTGTATTGTTCCTGCCGACGATGACTGTCGTACCCTCCTCGAGCGAAAGGTCGACATCGCGCAGCAGCCGGAAATTCTTGACGGTCACGTGGTCTAGCCTCACGGTGCGTATTCCTCTCGCGTCGACATGATTCGGAATGTCTTCCCAGGCAGCCGTCATTCGGCGCACAGTGTCTCTGAGACTATCACGGCTGACGTTGGTTGTGAAAGACTTATCCGCTTTGAGTGATGTCGTGTGTCTGCGGAGACGTAGCAGTCATCCACTCTTTCATCGCATTAGCCTGTTCCGCTTACCACCTGTGCGGCAGCCAGTGACGCACTCTCTGCGTGCTCACCGAGACCAGTTCAATCGTAGCTGAGAGTGTCCAGGTATGTCCATGTATCGCCCGCTGTCGGTACTGCGTCGCCTCTGTTGGGTCTCAAGACGAGGCTCGTGCCTCGCCTCGACTTCGCCCCTCCGTCGGCTCCTTAACTGATCCGCTCCCTCCGGTCGCTCAAGTCGTAAGACGTATAACAGAAGGATTGCAGCAGACGATCTCATCTGTCACGCCGGCTGCTGTCGCAGCCGACGCGCCAGACCGGGGCGACACCTCCGCTGCGCTCCGGCATCACCCCTTGACCTCGCAGCTGAATCCTGA
>JAJFLN010000671.1 GCA_021772705.1 Candidatus Cloacimonadota bacterium
TCGGCTGCCACCTGGGCGATGCCGCTGCCCATGAAGCCCGAGCCGATGGTGATCAGCTTGTTGACCGCCATCTTCTCGACCTTCTTCTTGCCCACGCCGGAGTCCTTCTTCAGGTCCGTCACGGCGAAGAAGAGGCGGATCAGCTCCCGGCTGATAGGAGTCATGGCCAGCTCGCCGAAGAGGCGGGACTCGGCCTTGAAGCCCGCGGCGTTGCCTTCTTCGATGCCGATGCGCATGGCCTCCAGGGCCTGCTTCGGGGCCGGGTAGTGGCCGCCCTTCTTCTTCAGCATCGCCTCGGCCTTGTTGTACATGATCTTCCGGCCGAAGGGGTTCTGCTCCAGGAGCATGGACTGGATCTTGGCGGCGAGCTTCTTCTTTCTGGCGGGAGGCTTGCCTGCCTTCAGACGGGCGATCTCCATGCGGCCGGCGTCGATGAGGTTCTCCTTTGGAGCCAGCATGGTGACCAGCCCCATCTTCAGTGCCTGCTTGGCCCGGATGGTTCGTCCCGTCATGTTCAGGTCCAGGGCGTTGGCCAGGCCGACGACCCGGGGCAGCCGCTGGGTTCCTCCGGCGCCAGGGAGGATTCCAAGCTGGACCTCCGGGGCGGCGAAGGTCGTCTTCGGATCGTCGCTACAGACCCGAGCCTTGCAAGAGAGGATGAACTCCAGGCCTCCTCCGAGGCATGTGCCGTTCACCGCGGCGACGGTGGGGAACCGGAGGTCCTCGATCTTCTGGAACACCGACTGGGCCTGAGAGCTGGCCTGGGCGGCGTCCTGGGCGGACTTCATCTCCAGGAATTCCTCGATGTTGGCCCCGGCGACGAAGTTGTCCGGCTTGCCGCTGACCAGGAGCATTCCCTGGATGTCAGCCCGCTTGGCCGCTTCGTCCAGGGTGTCGTTCAAGTCCTGAAAGACCGTCTTCGACATGATGTTGAGCTTCGTGTCGGGACAGTCGAGAGTGAGGGTGGCGATACCGTCCTCGGCGACGGAGAGATTCCAGCTGGACATATCCGATTACTCCCGTTCCCAGATCAGGGCCGAGCCAATGGCACCGGCGGCACAGACACTGACGAGACCCAGGTTCAGGTCCCGCCTTTGCATCTCACGGAGGAGCTGCATGCAGAGGCGCGCTCCCGTGGCTCCGAAGGGGTGGCCGATGGCGATCGAGCCTCCCATCACATTGAGCCTGTCCCGGTCGATGGTACCGACCGGCTTCGATTTGCCCAGCTTCTCCTTGGCGAAGGAGGCGCTCTCCAGGGCCTGAATGTTGGACAGAACCTGGGCGGCGAAGGCCTCGTGCATCTCGACGAGTTCGATGTCCGACAGCTTCGCCTTGGCCCGTTCCAGAGCCTGGGGGATGGCGTAGGCCGGTCCCTGGAGCAGCTGATCGAAGGGGTCCAGGGCGGCGTAGGCGTAGGATTTGAGGAATCCCAGGGGCTTGTAGCCCAGCGCCTTGGCCTTCTCCTCTGACATGAGGATGACCGCTGAGGCGCCGTCGGTGAGGGGAGACGAGTTTCCCGCCGTCAGGGTCCCGAACTTCTTGTTGAAGACGGGCCGCAGCTTGGCCAGGGACTCGATGTTGGCGTCCTTGCGAACGTTGTTGTCCTCCTCCACGCAGGGGTTGTAGCGGGGAGGGGGGTAGACGGGGACCACGTCCTGGGCCATACGGCCGTCGGCGATGGCGGCAGCGGCATTCTGGTGGCTCTTCAGGGCTATCTGGTCCTGATCTTCCCTGGAGATTCCGTTCTCCCGGGCCATCTTCTCGCAGGACTGCCCCATGCTGAGTCCCGTGAAGGCTTCGGCGATGGCAGGAGGGACGGGTGCCAGGTTTCCAAGGCGGACCTTCTTGAAGCACGCCAGGGCCTGAAGGGGAGACCGGGCCTTGGAGGCCTTCATGAGGGCCTTCGAGATCGGCCGGGACCAGAGGATCGGCGCCTGGGACATGGCCTCGGCTCCTCCGGCCAGGACCACGTCAGCCAGGCCTCGGGCGATCAGGTCGGCGCCGCTGGTGATGGCCTGGTTGGAACTGGCGCAGGCCTTGTTCACGGTCCAGGACTCAGTCTTCCGTGAGAGTCCGGCCCTGAGGACCACCTCTCGCCCCAGATTGGGAGCCACGATGTCGGGGATGACGACGCCGAAGATCGAGGTGTCGATCACTTCCGGGTCGAGGGCCATCCTCTGCATCAGCTCCGACGTGGCCACCCGTGCCATGTCGGGAGCGGTCATGTCCATGTAGACCGTGCCGGCCTTGACAAACGGTGTCCGGCAACCGTCGATGAGAGCTACTCTGCGTCGTTTGGTAGGCATAGTTCGAGAAGCCTAGACAACGGTCAATCTGGTGTCAAGTGTGACGCGAGGCGTCACCAAACTCTCGCTCTATTGATGGGCCTCTGGTCACGAGTTGTGCATCCCTGTGACGCTGAGCGGCAAGCCTCCTTGGCCCCATGGCCAGCCCATCGGCCGGGTCCGATTCGCGGCGGGCCCGACGAGCCAGGACATGCTCCCACCTGCTA
>JAJFLN010000672.1 GCA_021772705.1 Candidatus Cloacimonadota bacterium
TTTCGATACAACATCCCGGCCCTCCGTCATCTCGGCCGCGTACGATTCAAGCGCTGCGTGGATGCAACACATTTCTGCCTGTTCGGAGGCGAAATCCATGACTGCAACAGGATTCGCAAAGGTCATGCGTCAGCTCTGTAGGCGCCATCGACCCTCCGGGCCAGTTCCTGGTGCGTGAAGTGCCGGTACTGGAGGGTCTCGCCGTAGAGGTGGCTCTGCTGGTGGTCGCCGGAGCCCATGAGCCTGCCGGCCTGCCGCATCGAGTGCCAGAGCGATGTGGAGGGAATGACGCTCAGAATGGCAATCTGCTGCAGTGTGGGGGACAAGGAGGTGTAGTAGTCCAGGTCCTGGTCGAGGCTCTCGGGGGTGTGGAAGTCGAAGCCGGCGATGGTAGAGCCCACGGTGCTGATTCCGTGGGCGTGGAGCTGCTCGAAGAGGGCCTTCATGTCCACGTCGCGGCGCTTCGCCAGACGGGTGAAGAGGGACTCCACGCCGATCCAGAGGCCGTCCACGCCAGCCAGGAGCAGCTCTTCCGGATCCAGGGCCGACACGTGATCCGCCGAGGCGAAGGCGAGATAGTTGAGCCGTCCCAGTCCGAACTCCTGATCGTCTCTGATGAGGCGGCCCAGCTCCTGGAACTTGTCGGGCTGGTTCAGGAAGTTCTCGTCCACGATGCAGGTGAAGTTCAGCCCCTGACTCGTACGCCAGTACTGCTTCATGGCCCGGAAGATGGCATGCCCGTCCATGATCTCCACGTACTTTCCACCGTGCTGGGCCGAGGTGGAGCAGAAGGGACATCGGGTGGTACAGCCCAGGCCGGAGAGGATGATTCCCGAGTTCCCCGCCAGGCGGGGAGAGAGCCAGGGCAGACCTGAACCGCACAGGGGAAGGCGTCCCGTGACGGGGCCATGAGTTGACTCACCCAGCAGATCCCGCAGGGCCGCGATGCCGTCGCCCAGGCAGAGGTGATCGTAATCCCTTCCCTGCTGCAGGGTTCGGTCCGCCTCGTCATGGAGGCACCGGGTGCCGTTTCCGCCGACCACGATCGTCGTCGAGGGAGAGACCCTTCTGGCCAGACGGCACATCTCGGCCACTACCTGGAGGTTGAAGACGTTGGTCGTGATCCCCAGGATCGAAAAGTCCCCTGCCTTCAGTTCGCGCTCCAGGTCGTTCAGGGATGGAAACTCGAGGACACGGGCCGGAGCCTCGATGTTCTGGGCCATCAGGTGCAGCCCGTAGAAGTGGGCGTGCTCCTGCATGGTGAAGATGTCCTGTCCGCGGGTGAACCGGAACCCCATCTGATCGAAAGGGGAGAACCGCCCTTCCAGCAACGGATAGGGCCTGGCGGGAGAGGTGAGCAGCACAGAGGCAGTCATGGAACCGGGAATCCTATCATTCATGCCTCCTCCGATTTGGTGACTCCGGTCCCGGTGTCGCATGTCTGGCAGAGGCAGCAACTTCCCGCCTTCCTCCCCTCCCGACTCCCTGATAGACTGGCGGCGCACCGACTTGTCGAGACGGCGTCGACCTGTTGACCGGCGGCGGGACGGTGAAAGGAGTTCCCAATGATTCGTAATGAAGCCGATCACTTCGAGACCCGAAGTCAGTTCAGTCTCCGAGACAAGACCTATGACTATTACTCCCTGAGGAAGCTGGCCGACGCCGGTATGTCCGGCATCGAGCGACTTCCCATGTGCCTCAAGGTGCTCCTGGAGAACCTGCTGCGTCATCAGGGAACCCCCAGCGTGCAGCCGAAGGACATCGAGTCCCTGGCCAGCTGGGATGGGAAGTCCGGAGGAGGTACGGAGATAGCCTTCGTCCCCGCCAGAGTCCTTCTTCAGGACTTCACCGGCGTTCCCGGGGTCGTGGATCTGGCATCCATGCGGGCCGCCGTGAAGCGTATGGGAGGAGATCCGCAGGTGATCAATCCTCTGCGGCCTGCGGACCTGGTGATCGATCACTCCGTGCAGGTCGATGCCTACGGCTCCGCCGACGCCCTGGAGGAGAACACCCGGATCGAGATGGAGCGCAACCGGGAGCGGTACTTCTTCCTCAAGTGGGGCCAGCAAGCCTTCGATCGTTTCCGGGCCGTTCCTCCAGGCAACGGCATCGTCCACCAGATCAATCTGGAGTACCTGGCCTACGGCGTCTTCGTGGAGCAGGTCAACGGTTCCCAGCTGGCCTATCCCGACACACTGGTGGGTACGGACTCCCACACCACCATGATCAATGGACTGGGAGTCGTCGGCTGGGGAGTGGGAGGCATCGAGGCGGAGGCAGCCCTGCTGGGTCAGCCAATCCCCTTGCTGATTCCCGACGTGGTTGGGTTCCGTCTCGATGGCGAAATGCCTGTGGGAGCCACGGCGACTGACCTGGTTCTGACAGCGACTCAGATGCTGCGTGCCCGAGGCGTGGTGGGCAAGTTCGTCGAGTTCTTCGGCCCGGGACTCTCGTCCCTGGGTCTGGCGGATCGGGCCACCCTGGCCAACATGGCCCCGGAGTACGGAGCCACAATCGGCTTCTTCCCCATTGACAGAACGACCATCGAGTATCTCCGGTTCACGGGTCGTGACGCCGACCAGGTCGACCTGGTTGAGGCTTACTGCAAGGAACAGGGTCTCTATCGCACGGAGGACTCTCCTGACCCGATCTACACCGACACCCTGAAGCTCGACCTCGGCACGGTGGAGCCGTGCATCGCCGGCCCCAAGCGTCCTCAGGATCGGATCAAGCTCTCGGAGTCGAAGCCTGCCTGGCGGAAGACCCTGGCCGAAATCCTGGGTCCGGGAGACCCTCCCCTGAGTCAGAAGCTCGTCGACGCCTGGATCAGCGGCTCCGATGACGAGAAGGACCTGGACGACCTGACCAAGACCGTCAGCGTCGGCTCTGCCCGGGGTGACTACGAGCTGGAGCAGGGCTCGGTGGTCATCGCCGCCATCACGAGCTGCACCAACACCTCGAACCCCTCGGTCATGATGGCGGCCGGCCTGCTGGCCCGCAACGCCATCGAGAAGGGGCTCAACGTGAAGCCCTGGGTGAAAACCAGCCTGGCCCCGGGCTCGAAGGTGGTGACCGAGTACCTGCGGCATGCCGGTCTCATGGGATCTCTGGAGGCCCTCAACTTCCATCTCGTCGGATACGGCTGCACCACCTGCATCGGTAACAGCGGCCCCCTGCCGGCTGACGTATCGAAAGCAGTGGCCGATGAGGAGATGGTCGTCGCCGCCGTTCTGTCGGGAAACCGGAACTTCGAGGCCCGGATCAACGCCCAGGTCAAGGCCAACTACCTGGCCTCGCCGCCTCTGGT
>JAJFLN010000673.1 GCA_021772705.1 Candidatus Cloacimonadota bacterium
GCTCGGTGTCGACGCTCAGCAGCAGCTTCACGGCGCCACCGGTCGACTCCGTAACGGCTAGGCCCTCGACCTTGGCTGCCACCGGCTGTCCCTCGTCATCCAGGAGGTGGGCCTGGAATGCTCTGCCGTCGAGAGCCATCAGACCCAGGACGGCTCCCGCCGTGGTCCCCGGTGACTGCACGTCCTCGCAGCGCTCGGCCGATGCGGCGTAGACGAGCCACTCCGGCGACAGCTCGGCTGCTCCCGAGAAGGTGAGGCGAGTTCCCTGCAGCTCTCCCAGATCATAGGCTGACAGGTCCCGGATGATCTCCGGGTCGAAGGGGGTCTCGGGTGACTCGAAGACGGCTTGCACGTGGCTTAGCCAGTCCGGAATGGGAATATCCAGTGTCGTGTTGTGGCCTCGCCGGCCTGCTCTCTCGGCACCGTTGCCGCGCTGGAACAACCGGAGGGTTCCCTGCAAGCCCGCGGCACTCTCCAGGTTCAGCTCCGTTCCCACGATGTCCCACCGAACGGCCAGATGCTCGAAGAAGGACTCCAGCCGCTGGCAGCCCAGGACGGCTCCCTCCGAGGAGAGGAGGGCGCAGTGACGCTCGGCGGCTGTCCTGCCGCTCGAGAGGGCCAGCACCCGGGTGCTCCCGTCAATCTCGATCCGGGCCAGACTGGCGATCCTAGGCGGGCCGGTGTCATCCTCCTCCGGCGGCCGGTTCAGAATGATCTTCCGGAAGCTTCGGTCGTCCGGGCTCCCTTCTTCCACCAGGAGTTCACCTGACCTCCGGGCTCCCCAGAGACGGCCCTCCACGGTGGCCAGCTCCTCCATGTCGGGACCCATGGCCCTCGCCGAATCTGTCAGCGTCGCCTCGAGGTAGGGACTGGACCAGGATGCTCTCAGCCGCCGGTTCATCTCTGTCCCGTCTCGGAGCGAACCGGATACAGGACCCGGGCCTGCCGGGGGTGGAGGACCGGCATCACTTGAGGGTGAAGTCGACCTGGGTCACTCGTCCGGCCTCGACAGTAATTTCCCGCATATCACCGGGGAACTTCTCATGCCAGACCATCAGCTCGTAGCGGCCCGGCGGGACCCTGGGAATCTGGTAGCCGCCGTTGGCGCCGGGCTTGGCAAAGTACGGGTTTGGCAGGACCTGAATGATGGCCCGCATCTGGGAGTGGATGTTGCAGTAGACCTTGACCTGCCCCGGCTTGTCGAAAGTCACGAACTTGGTCTTTCCTGACTTGTAGAGACCGAGATCGAACTTCTTGACCTTCGACAGGCTGAAGACATTGTGGTTGAAGTTGTCCTTGTTGGGAAACTCGACCGTGGTCCCCACCAGCACAGGCAGGACGTGGGGGATCAACCGCTTCTTGTGCTGGACCAGCTTCGGGTTCGCCGCTGGCGGCGTGTAGGGTCCGTCGCCGGGAGATGTGGCTAGATAGACGACCACGTTTTCCGCTTCCGAGGCAGCGCCGGCAAAGGTCAGATCTCCGCCACCGGCACCGGTTCCCTTGTAAGTCTCGGCGCTCACATCCGCCGGGCCGCCATGTTTCATTTCAGGCCGGTTGACCTCGGACTGGATGGTCACGGTGCCCACGATGGTTCCGCCTTGGGCGAGAGCGGCGGACGGGGCGAGTGTTGTCGTCAGACAGACAGCGGCAAGTAGAGCTGGAAGGGCTAGGGTTCGACTCATGGAAGTCTCCTGGAAGGTGTCAGTGTACGAAGCGACGCCCAGTATACAGGAGAACGACGGGCTAGGGTCAGAAGACCAGGCGGTAGCTGAATCGAATGATGTCATCGGCGATGTCCGTTCCGGGACTCAGGATGGGGTTCGCGGGGTTGAAGCCTGGATTGGACTCCGGATTGGTGTAATCCAGCAGCAGCTTCTGCTCCGGAGTCAGCTGGTAGGCCAGCGACGCCGTGCGCCCGGAGATG
This sequence comes from Candidatus Cloacimonadota bacterium, assembly GCA_021772705.1. Taxonomy (GTDB): domain Bacteria; phylum Muiribacteriota; class UBA6191; order JACPRK01; family JACPRK01; genus OFTM100. The sequence continues at coordinate 1,925 of JAJFLN010000673.1, forward strand.
ACTCGGTCCACGGTCCGGCGATTGCCTTTCTGGGCCCGATCCAGCCGGATGGCCCCCTCCATGCGGGAGGTGAGGCGCCAGATGATTGACGCGTACCCCGCTTCCCATCGTGCGAGAGCACCGGTGGACATCTCCACGTCGGTGATTCCTATCTCGGCCTTCAGGGTCAGCCGCCGGTGGGCTTCCCAGGTGAATCCGCCGACCCAGCCCTTCCACTTGTAGGAACCGGTCTCGCCGCCGTTGTCGAAGTAGTTCAGGTCCCAGTCAAACCGGTTGAAGTCGCCCTGAATGCTGGCGTAGCGGCCCAGGCGCGAGTTGTTCGGAATGGTGGGGCGGGACCAGTAGGGCTGGCCTGCCCGTCCCGGGTTGCTGACCGAGCCCGGGGCCGTTCCGGGGAGGAAGTTCTTGTCTCCCGAGGTCAGGCCGAATCCGTACTGAATCCGGCTGTGGTTGCGAGTCTGGAAGAAGAGCCCGGTCTGGTTCTCGGCCTGCGAGAAGCCCTGCTGGTACAGGTAGGAGTTCGAGTTGAAGTGGGGGTTCAGCCGCAGCAAGCCCTCCACCTCTCTGCCCCAGGGAAGCCAGAAGTAGCCGGCCTTCAGGTCCAGCTGCTCGTGAAAGGCCTCCTTCACGTCCACGAACAGCGCCTCGCCCTGGAGCGTGGGTGCCCGGAGCTCGAAGCCGTTGGTGTGACCCGGCGGGGAGCCGGCGGGCTGGCCGAAGGAACCGTTGATCTGGCCAAAGGCATTCGAGGAGGCCAGGGCGATCAGACGGTACTTGGAACCGAAAGTGGCGGCGATGCCGAGCTTGAAGTAATCGACGGCGGCGAAGCGCCGTCCTCGGCCTGCGGCGCCGATCACTCCCGAGTTGGGAGTCTGATCCCAGTCATAGGGGAATCGGAGCAAGGGACTCCGATCCGCCTGTCGATCCGTGACGGTGTAGCTGAACTGACCGGCGCCGAAGAACTCGACCTTTCCCGGCTTGTTCTCCTTCTCCCGAACCTTCTTGAGATGGAATTCCAGATCGTCCCGGACGCCACTGACCTCGTTGCGGAGCTGCTGGTTCTCGGCCCGGAGACGGTTCATCTCCGAGGAGCCAGGGCGGCTGTAGACGACCTTTCCTGGAGCGGCTCCGAGGCCCGGCTGCAGCCGGGGGCTGGCTTCGAGGCGATCGATGAGCCGGTGAATCAGCTGGTTCGCTTCCTGCTGGCTCAGGGGGGCCGCCAGCTCGTCCCGGGGCGCCGGACCTGACTTCGCCGGGCCGGCCGGAGGGAAGGGACCCGGGGCGGCGTAATGGGGTAACCGGCGTGCCTGGGGCGGCACCAGGCCGGGAATGAACACCGGGTTTCTGGCCTGCGGGGGCAGGGGGCGTCGCTGGCCCTGTGGCATGAACTGAGGTGCCGGGGACTTCTGCTGCAGCCGGGGCGTCGGCACGTGGGAGACTGTCGAGATCGCGGCCCCGTGGTTTGCCCACACACCTGGGGTGGGCAGCAAGGTCGCGACGAGGAGCAGCGCGGAAAGCCTGGATTGGATCGAACGATTCAATGGTGACATTTCACTGAGGCCTGAGCCGGGTCATGTTGCGGGGATTGAACGAGGCGCACATTAGGGGCCGCGCAGGAAGAAATGCGCAGAAGTCGCGCCCAGATTTGGGTCAGATTCGGCTGGTCCGAGTGAGCGGGACCGGAGGCGTAGCGGGCTACGTCGAGGATTCCGCGATTGAGGATCGGCCGAAGATGGCCTGAAGATGGGATGCGAAACTGCGTCGTTGTTCTTGCGCGGGTCCTTAGCCTTCTCGATAGTCATCGGTTTTGTGCTCCATGAATCTGAACCAGCCCGATCGGCCCTGCAGCTTCGGGCAGGGAGCCGCCGATAACTGTCATGTCATGGACACGGAAGCCCCCACCGACCCGAGGAGCCGCCAACCTCTCATGCCCAACACTCAGCTGAGCCGAATGCACATTCTCGGGAGCCATGACTCCCGCTCCCTGGACCTGGCCACCGCCTTCATCGTCACCGGCGTCATGCTGCTTTGCGCCACCTTGTTCGCCAGCAACGCCGACGCCTCGAGCCTGGCCAGACGTCAACTCGGCAGCGGCGTCGTCGTCTACGAACCGGGCGTGGGAACACGGCGGCGGATATCCGCCAGCTCACGGAACGGGGCGGTCATCATCGAGGTGGGCAATCTGCCCCGCTCGAGCAGGGGCTCGGTGCCAAAGCGGAGCCGCGAGGCCCGGGACCCAGCCAGGGTGCTCCGCTCGTTACTGTCTCGCAACAAGGCTGCTGGTAGCGCCGCCGGTCTCGTGGAGCTCTTCCACGAAGAGATGTCCGTCGTGGTCCCTCGAGATTTCAAGGAACAGTCCCTATTCGGCAAGCTCGTCCCTGATGGAGCTGCCAAGAGCGGCGACCTGCTCTTCTTCTCCGCCCGTCCCGGTGAGAGGGAAGCCTCCGATGTGGCGATACTCCTGGGCAAGGACCGGCTGATCCGGTTCTCCAGCAAGACGGGCAGAATCGCCGAGGCGTCCCTGAAGGACAGTGACTGGAAGGGCCGGCATCTGTTCACCCGCCGTGTCCTGGGAACCCTGTATGAAGGCTACCTTCCTCCTCAACAGAAGCGCAGTAAGCGCAAGCGGCGCTCTCGACCGGTCCCCCTGAAGGAGCACTATCAGACCGAGCTGGAAGGAATCGCTTCATTCTACGGAGGTGGAGACGGCAGCCACGGCAAGCCGACCGCCAACGGCGAGACATTCGACGACCAGGCCCTGACCGCTGCCCACCGGACCCTGCCGTTCCACAGCTGGGTCCTGGTCCGGAACCGGGAGAACAAGCGCTCCGTCATCGTCCGGATCAACGACCGAGGCCCCTTCGCCCAGAAGGAGCGAGTCATCGACCTCTCACAGCGCGCCGCCCGCCTCCTCGGAATGGAAGGCAAGGGCACAGCCCCGGTAAAGCTCTCGGTCATCCGTATCGCTCACGAGAACGACTGAGCCCTCTCGTTACCGGTCCTCCAGGGCAATGACTTCGACGAGGATAGGCGATTCAAACCTGCGATTCTTCGAGCGGTCGGGTGGTCGGGAGATTGTCGGGGCAGCCCTGGAGGTTAGGGTCCGCGCAAGAATAACTACGCAGCTTCGCATCCCCGCCATGCCTGAGATGGAACGAGCAAACTCGGGCGGAATGACCTCCTCCTCCCCCAGAGTGATCAACACCTCGGCGTAGGTTTGCCGCCGCCGGCCCCGGCTGCCCGCCGTCCTCGTCTGTCACGGTGAAGTCAGACTCTCGTCCTACTGGCCGTCGTCTTCCTTCGGCAGACCGTGCCCCTCGGCGTGCTCGTACACGAGCCAGTAGGCGATGGGGATCACGAGCAACGTGAAGGTCGTCGAGACGAAGAGGCCGAAGATCAGGGCCCAGGCCAGGCCTGAGAAGATCGGGTCGAGGGTGATCGGCAAGGCCGCCAGCATGGCCGTTCCGGCAGTCAGGAAGATAGCCCGGAAGCGCACGGCCCCGGACTCGAGCAGCGCATCCCGCAACTCCATTCCCTCGCGCAGCGCCTCGTGAACGAACTCGATGAGGAGGATCGCGTTGCGCACGGCGATCCCCGCCAGGGCGATCATCCCGATCATGGCCGTCGCCGTGAAGAAGACCGGCGTCGGATACCCGGCGACCTCACGGAGGCCGATGCTGTTGAGGAGCCAGAACCCCGGCAGGATGCCGATGACGGTCAGGGGGATGGCGAGCATCAGGATCAGAGGCATGAAGTACGAGGCGGTCTGGTAGACGAGCAGCACGTAGATGCCCAGACAGGCAGCCCCGAACGCGATGCCCAGGTCGCGGAAGACATCGAGGGTGATGTCCCACTCTCCCTCGCCGGCCCAGTCGACCACGATGCCCTCCGGGACGGACCAGGGGACTCCGCCGCCGTTGGAGAGATAGGTCCGCTCGTCGAGCGAGCGCGGTGTGGCCTCGGTCCGGACACCGGGAGCGGTCCCGCTGTCAGGCATCTCTCGATCCGAGTCGATGTCGAGGATGACCTCCGCCGGTGCCCGGCCGGCTACCTCGGCGGTGACGAAGACGACCCTCCGGAGGTTCTTGCGATAGATCGACCGTCTCGCAGGCACCTTCTCGAAGCGCCCGAGCTCGCCCAAGGGCACCATCGCCCCGTCCCGTCCGGGCAGGCGGATCCCCCGGAGCGTGCCGATAGCCGACCGCACGGGCCGGGGCAACCTCACGTAAATGTCGAGGGGGTTCGACTCCGAGGGGACATGCAGGGTGCCGGCCTGCACGCCCGAGAGAGCAAGCTGCATCGTCTCGGCCAGCTCAGCCGTGGAGATCCCGTTGAGGGCCGCCTTCTCCTGGTCCGGGACGAATCTCCAGTCGAGCTTTTCGGCCTCGATCATCACGTCCTCGTCCACGACTCCGGGCTCCTGGCGCAACCGCTCGCAGACGAGCCGGGCAGCGTCGACGAGGTCCCCGTAGGAGTGGGTCTCTTGCCCCTTGACCTCGGCGACGAGAGTCGACAGTACGGGAGGGCCCGGCGGGATCTCGACGATGGCCATGGCCGCGCCGTGGGCCTCGGCGATGCGAGTCAGTCCGTCACGCACCCGAAGGCAGATCTCGTGGCTCTGCTGTACGCGAGAGCGCTTCCCGACAAGATTGACTCGCAGCTCTCCGAGGTGTCCCCCCCGGCGCATGTAGTAGTGACGCACGAGCCCGTTGAAGTCCATCGCCGAGGCCTGCCCGGCGTAGCCCGAGACAGTGCGGATCTCACTGGCACCGGAGAGGTAACGGGCCATCTCGCGCAACACCCGATCCGTCCGCTCCAGCGTCGTGCCTTCGGGCATGTCGACGACGACCTGGAACTCTCCCTTGTTGTCGAAAGGGAGCATCTTGAGCGGCACCTGCCGGGCCGCCCCGAGCCAGGATGATGCGGCAAAGAGGACCACGGTGATGGCCAGCAGGGTGTAGGACCTCCAGCGACGATCCAGCAAAGGGTTCAGCAGGCCCACGTAGACTTGACGCACCGGGTCGGAGGAAGGAAGTGTGAGGTCGTCCTTGCCGGCTTCTGAGCTTCCGTGGGTGGCTTTGCGGAGAAGGTGGTAGCTCATCCAGGGAGTGATGGTGAAGGCGACGACGAGGCTCATCAACATCGAGAGCGGGACGTTGAGGGCCATGGGCTGCATGTAGGGCCCCATCATCCCGGTGATGAAGAAGAGCGGGACGAAGCTCAGGATGATCGCCACCGTCGACATGATCAGGGCCGGCCGCACCTCCTGGATCGCCCGCAGGACGGCGAGCCGCGGCGAGAGCT
>JAJFLN010000674.1 GCA_021772705.1 Candidatus Cloacimonadota bacterium
CGGTTTTATGGACAGGCATCATATGTAAAGGAAATTGCGGACCACCGCATTGGAGTCGGCTGCCCAGGTCGCGCGAAACGGTCTTCCCGATGCACATTCTCGGCATATCGGCCTTCTATCACGATAGCGCCGCCTGTCTGCTGAGGGACGGCGAGATCGTCGCCGCTGCCCAGGAGGAGCGCTTCACTCGTAAGAAGCACGATCACCGCTTCCCTCAGCACGCCATCGAGTACTGCTTGAAAGAGGCCGGTATCGGGGTCGGACAGCTGGACCACGTCGCCTTCTACGACAAGCCGCTCCTGAAGTTCGACCGCCTCCTCGAGACCTATCTGTCCTACGCTCCCAGAGGCTTTGGACAGTTCCTCCGGGCCATGCCGCTATGGTTGCGGCAGAAGCTGCACATCCCTCGAATCATCGACGCCGGTCTCGGGGAGCAGTTTCAGGGCCGCCTGGTCTTCCCGGAACATCACCAGTCCCACGCTGCCAGCGCATTCTTCCCCTGCCCATTTCAGGAGGCCGCGATCCTCACCCTCGATGGAGTGGGCGAGTGGGCCTCCGCTTCCTGGGGCACGGGGCGGGGCAATCGAATCGAGCTCACGCACGAACTGAGATTCCCTCATTCTCTCGGGTTGCTCTATTCGGCCTTCACCTACTTCACCGGGTTCAAAGTCAACTCCGGGGAGTACAAGCTGATGGGCCTGGCGCCCTACGGGAAGCCGCGATACAGGGACGTGATCCTCGAGAAGCTGATCGACCTGCGGGAGGACGGGTCCTTCCGGATGAACATGTCCTGCTTCGAGTTCTGCCACGGTCTGACCATGACCGGTCCCGGTTTCGACGAGCTCTTCGGAGGGCCGAGACGGCAGTCCGAGTCCCCCCTGACCCAGAGGGAGATGGATCTGGCTGCTTCGATCCAGGCGGTCACGGAGGAGGTGGTCCTCCGAATGGCACGGCACGTGGCAGGGCAGACGGGAATGACCCGGGCCGTGCTCGCCGGTGGGGTCGCTCTCAACTGCGTCGCCAATGGCCGGCTGCTTCGGGAGAAGATCTTCGATGACATCTGGATTCAGCCAGCAGCGGGGGACGCCGGCGGGGCCCTGGGGGCGGCCCTGTTCGTCTGGCATCAGCTCCTGGACAGGCCCCGTCAGGCCGATGGGGTCCAGGACAGTCAGCAGGCTTCCCTTCTCGGTCCGGCCTTCGATGGCGGCGAGATCCGCGCCTTCCTGGACTCCCTCGATGCTCCCTATCACCAGTTTGACGATGAGGCGGACCTCCTCGATCGGATCGTGAAAGAGCTGCGTGACGAGAAGGTGATCGGCCACTTCCACGGCAGGATGGAGTTCGGTCCCAGGGCCCTTGGCAATCGCTCGATCCTCGGCGACGCCCGGTCGGAGCGGATGCAGTCCACCATGAATCTGAAGACCAAGTTCCGGGAGTCCTTCCGGCCCTTCGCTCCCGTGGTGATGCAGGAACATGTCCACCAGTGGTTCGACATGGAGCCCGGGCAGCAGAGCCCCTACATGCTGCTCGTCGCCGACGTGCACCCGGACCGGCGGTTGCCCCATGAAGCTGACGACTCCGGCCTGGAGGGGGTGGATCGACTTCTGAAGGTTGTCCGCTCCCAGGTCCCGGCCATCACCCACGTCGACAACTCGGCCCGGGTCCAGACCGTCGATCCTCAGCGACACGGCAGGCTCCATCGGCTGATGAGCCGCTTTCATGAAGCCACGGGCTGCCCGATTCTGATCAACACCAGCTTCAACGTCCGGGGAGAGCCGATCGTCTGTACCCCCGAGGATGCCTACCGCTGCTTCCTGGCAACGAACATGGACGTCCTGGTGCTCCAGGACTGTCTCCTGCTCAAGGAAGACCAGCCTGCGGCGAAGCAGCACGAGATCGATGATTATCTCGCCCGCTTCGACCTGGACTGACGGCAGCCCCCCCCCGGTCCTCCTAACCTGGACCAGATGGCACGCCACTCTTGGGCTCTCCCCTCCTCCCGGCGATCCCGCCAGGACGGGTATGGACAGAGATTCCCGGAGGTACTTTTCCCGCCTCTGGAGCCGGTGAATCCTGTCCAGGACTTGATTCTCTGCTCTGGTGCACGGTCCGGTGGCGATTGACCGGTTTCCTTTGCTATGTTAGAGTTCGATAGTTCGGATCAGTCGATCCGGGCGACCGACTGGAGGTCCTATGAAGGTCATCGTCAGCGGAAAGAACATCCGGCTCACGCAGCGGCTTCGGGACTACTCTACCGAACGACTGTCGACCATCCAGAAGTACTTTGATCACATCAATGAGGTCGACCTGACCCTGTCAGTCGAAAAGCACAAGACGATAGAAAACAGCCAGAAGGCAGAGGCGGTAGTCTGGGCGAACGGCAGTTCGTTCAAGGCCCGCTGCGCCAGCAACGACATGTACGCCGCCATTACAGGCGTCGCCGAGAAGATTGAGAGTCAGCTCAAGAAGTACAAGGAAAAGCTGAAGGAAAACCGCCATCGCAAGGGCCCTATGCCTCCCGTACTGGTGGAGCCCATTTCGCCGAGAGAAATGACCCACTCAGTGGTGGAGTTCAAAGCAGAGGGCGACGACGAACCATCCATCGTCCGGTCCAACAGCTTTGCCGCGAAGCCCATGTCTATCGAGGAGGCTGCGGACCAACTCAAGACACTCGAGCAGGACTTCGTGGTCTTCTCCAACGCCGAGACGAACGAGGTGAACGTCGTCTATCGACGCGCCGACGGAAACATCGGACTCATCGAGCCCTCGTTCAAGTAGGCTCTTCTCAGCCCGCCCAGGCTCAGGCTTTCGTCAAGATTTCATATTGACGAGGCGACCTTTTCGTTGCCAAGCTGGCCCCAGAGGGCTTCAGCAATGAAACTTACCAACCTCATAGAGCCGGATCTGATCAAGCTCGAACTCGAGAACTCGGACAAACCGAAGGTCCTCGAGGAGCTCATCGGTCTCATGTTCGACTCCAGCCGCATCAAGGACCGGGATGAATTCGTCAAGGCCGTGATGGACCGGGAAGCGATCTGTTCCACTGGAATCGGAAAAGGAATCGCCATTCCCCACAGCCGCAACTCTTCCATCACGGAGGTCACAGTGGCCTTGGGCCGCTCCAAGCCGGGCATCGACTTCGAGGCTCTCGACAACGAACCGGTTCATCTCGTCTTCCTCCTCGCGGCCCCAATGAACGCTGGAAATGTCTACTTGAAGGCTCTGGCCAGACTGTCCCGGCTCCTCAGGATGCCCGAGTTCCGGAAGGCGATTCTCGACGCCGAGTCGAAGGAAGCCATCATCAAGATCATCGAGGAACGGGAGTGAACCCCATGGGTTTCCCGTCCAGGCCGGCCAGCAATCCCTGCGGGTTCTCGGACGCGGCCCACGCGCTTCTTCTGCCACCTCTGCCACCTCGTCACCACTGGTGCGGCGATCGGTCACGATCCACCTCCAGCTAACCCACCTGCCAAATCATGGCCTATCTCTGGGGACTGATACCAAGCTGGAATGATCGTCAGATCAAGAGGTACTCCAACCTCGCGGAGTACATCACTTCCCTGGAACCCGGATTCCAGAAGAAGACCGACGCCGAACTGGCCGGATTGACCGATCACTTCCGCCAGCGCAAGGCCGACGGCGAGAGTCTGGACGACATGCTCCCCGAAGCATTCGCCGCCGTCAGAGAGGCCTCGGTTCGTTTCCTAGGCAAGCGCCACTTCGACATGCAGCTCGCCGGCGGCATGGTCCTCCACGAGGGGCAAATCGCTGAAATGAAGACCGGTGAGGGCAAGACTCTCAGCGCCACTCTGCCCCTCTTCCTCAATGCCCTCGATGGGCTGGGCTGCTATCTCGTCACCGTCAACGATTACCTGGCCCGCCGCGACGCCGAGTGGATGGGGCCCATCTACAGAGGCCTGGGAATGACCGTGGGCAACATCGTCCACGACATGAACGCCCAGGAGCGGCAGGCCGCCTACGGCTGCGACATCACCTACGGGACCAACAACGAGTTCGGCTTCGACTATCTCAGAGACAACATGGGCATCTCGGCCGAGGAGATCGTCCAGCGCGACCTGCACTACGCCATCGTTGACGAGGTGGACTCCA
>JAJFLN010000675.1 GCA_021772705.1 Candidatus Cloacimonadota bacterium
GTCCTGGATGCGGGCATCCATAGTGGGGCGAACGGATCCGGAATAGGCCAGGGGACCCCCTACGGGACATGCACCCGAGGGCGAGGGGTGCACGTCAGGCAGGGGGGGCCGCACTTGGGGATCACAGAGCACCGGCCCGCAGCCACGAGGCCGGCCTCTCCTTCGAGCCGCCCAGACGGTCGATCCATCGGGCACGACACGGGTTGGCGGCCCCGGAGGGGTCGTCGTCAACGATCAAGGAGGCAGGGGCGGTCAGGGCATCTCCGTTGGTGGCAACAGGACCGTGGTGGGGCGGACCGTGATCGATACAACCGGCCAGGGAAAGTGTGGCTGGATGCGGATGTGCCGCTGGCGGGGAGGCCCATTTGCCTGAGGTCGATCTGGAAGTCCGTTACTCCCGCTCGTCCTCGAGCAGCTGCGTCATCAGACCCGCAAACTCCCGGAGATCGTTCAGGTTCGACTGGATCGAGTCGTGGACTCGCCCATGGTCGATATCCAGGTAGGCGTGGACCAGGAGGTTGCGCATCCCTGCCATCTGCCGGAGGCGGGGAGCCAGTTTTTTGGGCAGGATACCCGCTACCGCCAGCACTTCGAAGGCCTGACCGTAGCTCTCCGGCACGGCGAGGTCATGGACGGAGATCAAGTGATTGGCGATATCGATCACACACTGTTGAGCTAGATGGAGACATCGTTCGGCCGCCAGGATTCGGACCTCATCAGCGAGGTACGCTTCCCGCCCGATCGCCACGAGGCTCTCCAGCCTTCGCAGATAGTCGCCTAGCTTTGCGAGGCGTGCTTGGACTGTTTGCTCGTCGACCAGGCCCCTTTTCCCTTCAGTATCCGGTCCCTGAGAATGACTCCCATGCTGTTTCTCATGGGCTGCTCGTCAAAGTACCTCTGCATCGTTGTCACGAAAAATTGAACCTTTGCCACCGGATCCCGGCAGAAAACCAGCTCTCCGTCTCTCAGCACCCGATGGCACAGCAGCGACGAAGCCTCGTCCAGCATGACCAGGTCGACGGCATCGGACTTCAGTGCCGTGCCCAGGCTGTCGATCAGCTCCAGCTTCAGGTTCCATCGAGTCTCGGGAGATAAACCGGCTGACGGAAAAACTGCCAGATCCCAATCGGAGTCCCGCCGAGGCCTTCCCTTGGAACGGGAGCCAAAGAGGTAGGCAAAGAGGACGGGCCGGAACTTGAAGATGGAGCCAAGCGCTTCGGTCATGTCCATCACAGGAACGACTCTAACACGATCCGGACCGGAGCCCCGGGTGGTGAAGTCCTTCGGCACGGCAGCTACTCCGAGATGCCTTGTTCCTCCAGGGAAAGGAGCGTATCGAAATCGATCTTATCGAGAGATTCCGTGAGAGCTGACGCAGGGAGGCCGAATGTGTTGACGCTAATCGAAAACCGACCGGCGACAAGGACTTCGATTAACCCCTCCTCGCCTTCATTCTCGAAGGATTCGAGGGCCTTGTGCCCCTTGTAGTCCGTCTTTCTCTCGTAGCCTTCATCGCCCTCGGACTCGCGAGACTCCCGTTTCCAGTTCAGAAGGGTCTGGAGCACCGTGACGGGGGAATCGGAAATGACGATCGTGACGCTCTTGTCATGAGATTCGTCATCGTAGCTGGACTCGTCGTCAAGGGTGTTGTACTCCCCTGTCGCCTCCGAAAGGCTGTAGTTGTCCCCGAAGACGGATGTCAACTTCTCCTTGCGTCCCTTGGCACTCACTCGCCTCATCCCTCCCGCCCTGTCCGGAAGGAGGCCCTTCAGATCCCCGTAATCGACGGGAACAATCCGGCTTCGTAACTGGATCGCCTTCTGGAACTTCTCCTGGGCCTCCTGAAGCTGGTCCAGCTTCGACTCGGTGGTGAACAGATCAACCGCACCGAGCGAACTGATAGCCTCGCCCAGCTCATCCTGAGCTTCCAGAGCCGTGTCGGCCGAATTCTCCACCGTGACACTTTTCGAACGTCCGCAACCCGCTCCCAGGAGCAGAAGAACTCCGAGAACGCAGGGCAGGCCAACAGCGATCGGTCTTCTCACAATTCCTCCCATCGATACCTCAGAGCCCGGCAAGACGCCAGATCCTCAGAGGAAACACTGTAATGAGGAACATACCATAGGTACCCCCTGGTTCATATCGGACTGTCGCTCCACGCTCCACCAGCCTGGCTCGTCGAGTTCGACGATATCTCGAAGGTGTAAGAAGGGAGCTGACAACTTGATCGCCGACATCCTGAGCGCACGCACGAGAGAGTACCGCCCAGCCAACGCGCTCGAACAGGAGAGGGTCCTCGCGGAGCTGTTGCAGCACTACGTGCTGGCGCGCTTGTCTCGGGCGAAGCTCTTCTCCCGTGCGTGCTTCCACGGCGGGACCTTTCTGCGTATCTGTCATGGTTTGCTGCGTTTCTCCGAGGATCTCGACTTCAGCCTCGAGAGGGACATCGACGACTGGGATCTGGAGAGATCGATGAGGAGCCTGGAGAGTGAACTGTTCCGAGAGGGCTATGAGATCGAAACGACGGCTGATGTCCGTAGAACCGTGAACGTCGGCTGGGTCAAGGTCACCAGTCTCTATCATGAACGGGGCTTCTCACCGCGCCGGGAGGAGAAAGTGTCGGTGAAGGTCGAGGTCGACACTCGTCCTTCCTCCGGTGCCGTCCTGGAGACCCGCGTGGTCCGCCGCCACGTGACTCTGCATCTGCAACACCACGATCCTTCTTCACTTCTTGCGGGAAAGGTACACGCACTTCTGAGTCGTCCCTTCGCGAAGGGACGGGACATCTTCGACCTCATCTGGTACCTGGCGGATCGGTCCTGGCCTGCCCCGAACTTCGTGTTGCTCCGGAATGCTCTGGCTCAAACCGGATGGTCGGGTCCCGGTCTGGAGTCCGAAGGTTGGCGCGAGGTGCTCAGCTCCCATCTCCAGGGGCTGGACTGGAAGCAGTTTCGCCGGGACGTGGAGCCGTTCTTGGAAGACCCTTCTGACCTGGACCTCATGACCTCCGACAACGTCGGGAAGCTGCTGCGGTTCAAGGCAGGATGAGGCCGAGAATCCCAGCTGCGCCTTTCCCGGAGCTGTCACGGCCATCCAGCGAACCTCCAGCTCGCTGTCGGTGTACCCGCACTTTCACTCGCTGATCACCGACGGGGTCTTCGTGGAGACTGGGCAAGGCCAAGTCGTCTTTCACGAGCTACCTGCCCCGGCCGACGAGCAAATCGCAGCGGTCGCCTCGGAGACTTGCCGTCGCAGTCTCGACATCCTCAGGCAGCGTGGGCTCTGGCAAGATGATATGGAATGCGTCGAAGACCATTCCGAAGCTGGCGACCTCCGTGTAACTTCCCGTGTCGTCCCTCAGGGGACACGGATTCTCAAGACCCGGTTGTTCCCCTGGTCCACCACGTAGACCTCGTCTCCCCCCGTGGTGGCCGTACCGCTGGGCGCCGAGAGGCTGAAGCTGTCCCGGGGAGCCGTCACTGCGGCGTTCACTCCGTCCTGGGTGAAGAAACCCTGGCCCAGCAGGTCGTCGGCAGCCTTGCCGTCGGTGGAGATGGCCGGGATGTTGTCATAGATCGTGACCCGGTTGTTCCCTGTATCGGCGACGAAGAGGGTGTCGCCGCCGGCGGAGACGCCCGTGGGGGCCTTCAGCGTGCCCGAAGTGGTGGGGCGGGAAGTGCCGCCCGAGAAGAGGTCGATCTGGCCGATGACCCGGTTGGCGCTGGCGCCGTCGGTCAGGGGCACGCTGTTGTAGATCAAGATCCGATCGTTGCCCCGGTCGGCGATGAAGAGCCGGGTCCCGTCGGTTCCGAGCCCAGCCGGGAAGGCGAGCGTGTTCGATCCCGGCGAGCCGCCGCCGCGATTGACCAGGCCATTGACCATGTCAGCCTGTCCGATGACTCGAGTTGCCGAGGCTCCGTTCCCGGTTGGGATCGGGTCGTAGATCAGGACCCGGTTGTTCCCCGTGTCCGAGACCAGAAGCTTGTTCTGGATCACCACGACGCCGCCGGGGTTGGAGAACCCGGCCGCCGAGACTCCGCCGGTCCTGTTGGGGCCGTTGGAGGTGAAGTCAGCCTGTCCGATGACGACGCCCGCCGATGCGCTGGAAGCCGGCAGGATGGATGCGTTGCCGTAGATCAGAATCCGGTTGTTGCCGCTGTCGGCGACGAAGAGCTTGTCCGTCGATGTCTGAAGGGCCACAGCGGCCGGTGCGTTGAGGGTCTGGGCACCCGTGCCGGTTCCGCCATTGACGGAGCCGGCGTTGAATGTCGCCTGTCCGACGACAGTGGTGGCCGTTGTGGCCAGAAGCGACGGGAATGAGAGTATCCGGCTGTTCTGCGTGTCGGCGACGAAGATGCGAGTCCCGTCGATGGTGATCCCGATAGGAGAGCTGAACCGGTCCGCACTGGGAGGTGCGGCGACGGAAGTGGCGAAGTCAGGCTGGCCGATGACGATGCCGGCGGCATCTCTGACGACCCAGGTCTCGATGGTGCCGTTCACCTGGGCCGCCGAGGCGTCAGTGTTGTCGTCCTTAGCCGTCACCTTTGGCGTGACGCTGACAGTGACGAACTTCTGGGCCGTCGGCAGGGCCGTGACGGTGAAGGTCAAGATCCGGGACCCGTTTCCGCTGATGGTCGTGGGGAGCGTCGAGATGCTGCTGACCTCATACTCACCACTCACGCTGCCGCCGGAGGTGGTCAGACCCAGCTCGGCGGCCGAAACGAGCAGAGCGGCTCCGTTGGCTCCACTGGAGTTATTGACTCTCACTTGCAGTGTGATCCGGCTGGCCAGCTTGTCTGCCGGTGTCGTGGTCGATGCCCGGTCCAGCCCCTTCACGAGGGAGGGGTCGAACTGGATGTCCGTGGCCAGCAGGCTCGCCTTGCGCTGCAGCACGAAGGAGCCGCCGACGCCGGCGGGGGGGACCAGGGAGGTGGCCACGGAGGAGCCGTCCACGGAGGACGTGGCCGGCACCACGGCGCCGAGGGAGATGGTGCCGAACTCCGTGGCCGTCGAGAGGGGCGTCACGTTGAACAGGATCGCCCCCTGACCCGAGGAGCCTCCCGTGGCCCCGGCAATCACGGCGTCCCCTCCGCTCTGGAGGGCCACGGTGTACTCGCCGGTCCGGTCCACGCTGGTGCCAAACAGGATCAAAGTCGGGGTCGTGCCGATCCGGGCCGCCGAAGCACCGAAGTTCCTGACTTCTATGGTGACGGGAATCGTCTGCTCCGTCGAGACCGTCGCCTTGCCCGGGAAGATGCCCGGAAGCTTGTCTCCCGGTCCCACGATGTGCAACAGGGCCTTGGACTCCGTGATCGTCGACAGGCTGGCAGCCGGTGAGGCCACGGTCAGGGCGCCGCCGGTGTTATCATCCTCGGCGACGATGTTCGCTGAGATGGAGACAGATCCCAGGGTCGCCCCGGTCTCCACTTCCACCAGGAACGTCAATCGCTGAGAGCCTCCGCCCCCGGGAATCGTCACGGGCAGTGCGGGGGGCGTCACGGTGTAGTTCGACCCGTCGTCCGTCGACCCTCCTGCCAGGAAGGTGAGAGTCACGGCGGTGATCTTCGCCCCGGCTCCCTCACTGGTGCTGTTGGTGAAGTCCACCGAAACGGGTGTCAGAACCTGGCCTCGGGAGAGCTGAGTAGCCACGCCGGGGGAGGCTGCGGTCAGGACCGGCGGCCGCTTGACGGTGAATGCCACTGTAGTGGTCACCACCGTGTTGACCGTCGCCTGGCCGCTGTTGCCGTCCCGGGCCGAGACGGTGATGTTCACGGCCTTCGTGCCCGGAACCGTCCCGGGATTGGACGTGGTGACGTTGAGGGTAATGTTCTCTGTTGCACCACTGCCGATGGTCGCGGAGGGCGGTGTCAGGGTCGCTGCGAAGGAGCTGTCGCTGAGGCTGAACGTCACCGTCGTGCCCGTCGTGGAGGCGCCGGAGCCGCCGGACTGGTTCGTAATGGCGATGGCGGCTGAAAGAGCCTGCCCCTGGGTGACGGTGGTCCGGTTCGGAATGGCTTCCAGGCTCAGCCGGGCCTCCTGCTGCACCTCCAGGGGGCCCAGGCCGCTGCGGGTGATAAGACCGCCCGTGGTCCCCAGGTTGGCGTCGATGAACGGCACATTGGCCTGGATGAAGTTGTTCCCCAAAGTCGCGGCCGAATCGATGGTCACGAGGAATACCAAGGTCGTCGTCTGGCCCGAACTGACCTGGCTGGCCGACGGAGGTGTCGTCACGGAGGTGACACCGGGGGAAGATCCCGACAGGCTGGGCAGGTTGAACGTCGCCTTCGCCGCGTCGGGTTCATTGGTCACGGAAATGGACATGAACAGCTGTTGTCCTCGGGATACCCTGGAGGGAGGGTTGATCAGGTTGCCGATGGTGATGGCCGGTCCCCGCTGGATCGTGATGGTATGAATCACGGCGTTGCTCTCGATCAGCGCGGCTCCTGTATTGGCCTCGGTTCCCTGGATCGTGGCGCCCACCGACGTGGCCCCCGTGGTCGCTCCCGCCGACGCCGTCAGCTGGAAGACGAACGCCGCCGTCTGCCCGCCTAGAACACTCGTTGGATTCATTGGGTCCGCTGAGGCGTTGAGGTTGGCCGCGGCGACGGTGAGGAAGGTGGTGGTGATGTCTGCTCTGGCCTGTCCCGTGTTCGCCACCGACAGAGTGACCGCAATGGACTGGCCTCGGCTGATGGTGGACGGCGCTGTCAGGAGACCCAGGACGAGCCTTCCTTGCGTCTGAACCGTGGTGACCCCCAGGTTCGGCTGGGAGGCCGTGATGTTCAACGTGTCTCCGTTGGCGTCATTGGCCACGACGGTGACGCTGGCGGAGGACTCGCCCGTGACGGCCGTGCTGGCCACGGTGCACTGGAACACCAGGACTGTCGTACCCAGGGTGGTGCCTGTGGAGACGAAGGTGGGGGTCACCGGTGACGTCAGGACCGATGTGATACCTGCCCGGGAGAAGGTCAATATTCCGTCGGTGATCGTGGCCGTGGCTCCCCCCGTGTTTCTGACGCTGACGGTGGCCGTGAATGTCTGCCCCTGGCTTACGGGAGAGGGGGCGCTGAAGGACTCGATGACGACGATGGCCGGCGACTGGATCACCGTCGGCGCCGCGCTGGCCAGGACGGCCGGGGGGACGGGCTTACCGCTGTTGCCGTCGATGGCGAACACCGTCGCCAGAGCCGTGGCGGCAGCCAGAGAGGCATTGGAGGCCACGTTGACGGTCATGGCGAAGTTGCGGGTTGCGCCTCCCGCCACGGTGTTCAGGTTCCCTGGCTTCACGGAGGAGATCAGGTCCGATCCGGTCCAGGTCAGGGTGGCGTTCTGAATGATCGCCGTGGCCTGACCAGTGTTCTGAACCGGGATGGTGACGGTGAAGGCCTGTCCCTGGCTGGCCGTGGACTGCTTGATCAGGGGCTGCAGGATCAGGGTGGGAGTGGTCTGGACCGTGAAGTTCACGCCCGAAGGAATTGATCCCGAGAGGGTGGCGCCCGTGTTTCCGTCCTTCGCCTCGAACACGGAGGGAGTGATCGCCGCGACTCCGGTTGGGGCCATGAGGTCCACGTCGACGTCGAACTCCACCAGGACGGTCGTGTTGCCCGAGACAGGCAAGGAGGGCAGGGTGACGATCCTGGACCGGATGCCGCTCTTGTCGAACAGGACCTCCCCCGTGGTCAGAGTCATGGAGGCCTCGCCAGAGTTGGCCACAGGGACGGTCATCCTGAATGTCTGACCCTGGGAGACGGTCAAGGGCAGCAGGGGCGAGCGCACCTCCAGTTGAGCCGGCTCCTGAACGATCACTGTCGGAGGGAGGGGAACCCGGTTCACCAGTGTGAGGATGCGGCCTGTGAGATCCTCGAAGGCGTCAGCCATCGCCGTCGTCAGGGTGACGTCCCCCGGAGCCAGGCCCGTGATGTTGATCGTCAGTGATGCTTGCTGGCCCCCGGTCAGGGTGAAGGTGCCGGTCACGCTGCCGGCGGTGGCCCTGTTGGTCAGGTTGGGCACCAGGGTGGCCCGGGTCAAAGTGAGCGTCGCCTCGCCGGAGTTGCGGAACCGCACGGTCACGGGAATGGTCTGGCCCAGCGAAAGGGTCGCCTGGGAGGGCAGGATCGCGTCGAGGGACAGCTCGGCCGGCTTCAGCACCGTCACAGTCAAGGTCGCGGCCCGTGTGACGGGAGTCGACAGGCCCGAGTTGGAGTCCGTGGCAGTGGCGTCGCCGTTCACGTTGACCACGGCGGTCTGGACCGGGGAGGCCTGAACCGGGAACACGATGGTCCGGGTCTGGCCGGATGCCAGAAACTCCGAAAGGTTCTGCTGCGCCGCCGACAGCACGGGGCTGTCCAGCAGCAGCCTTGCAGCCGACAGGTTCGCCCCCGCCTCGCCGATGTTCTGGAGGGTCATGGTGACCGTGGCGGACTCGCCGGTGATCAGCCGGGCAGGGAGGGGACGGCTGAAGGTCAGCCCCGTGACGCGCAACTGTGCCCGGGTCTGAACCGTCACGGTGGGGCGCACCGCCGCCTGGGGGACAGTCAGGGTCAGGCCGGAGTTCTGGTCCGTACCCTGAATCTGGGTCCCCAGAGTGGGGCTGCCTACGGGGGATTCTCCCACGGAGATCTGGAACGAGTAGGTCGACTCGCCCCCGTTGCCGGCCAGAGTCCGAGGGGTCGTCACGACCGGTGCCGACAGAGCGCTGGCCCCCGTGTCGAGGGCCACCTGATCGATGACGGCAGCGGCGCTGCCGGAGTTGCGTAGCACGACCTGGGCCGAGAGTGTCTGTCCCTGGCTCACGATGCCGGTGCTGACCGTCAGGCTCTTGACGGAGACGCTGGCTGGCGTGTCGATAGTGGTGGTCAGGGCCACGGTCCGGCTGCCCCGTATGGTGAGACCCGAGTTGGCGTCCTTCCCGGAGGCCTCGAAGACAGCAGTCACCTGCCCCGGAGAGGTGCCGGCGTCCGCG
Organism: Candidatus Cloacimonadota bacterium; assembly: GCA_021772705.1. Taxonomy (GTDB): domain Bacteria; phylum Muiribacteriota; class UBA6191; order JACPRK01; family JACPRK01; genus OFTM100. The sequence continues at coordinate 8,963 of JAJFLN010000675.1, forward strand.
GTTCCCGTGAACTGAACCGTCGTCGACTGGCCGCCCCCCAGGGCTGCCGGCGGGAAGGTCCCCGTGATGGCTGCCGAGACATCGGGGTTGCTGAAGGTCAGTGACGCCGCTGCCAATCGAAGGCTCGCCTCGCCGGAGTTCGTGATCGATGCTGTGGCAGTGAACGTCTGCCCCTGGCTGAGTCTGGCCGGGGCAGCTACGGCGCTGACCTGAATGGCCGCAGGAACTTGGATCAGGGTGGTTCCGAGATTGGCTGCCGTCAGCCCCGTGGGAAGGCCGCTCAGGGTGTCGGCCCCCGTGACGGAGGCGCTCACGGTGGCCACGCCGCTGGGTGTGGCGGCTCCCACCTGGAGGTCGAGCTGGAAGATCTGCGTTCCGTTGCCCTGAATGGAGCCCGGATTGGTTCCTCTGGAGGCGGCCCCGATCGAGGTGCGGGAGAACACCAGGGTCGTGGCGGAGACGCTCGCCGACGCCTGTCCGCGATTCTGAACCGTCAGGGTTGCCACCGCCGTCTGGCCCTGGGAGAGGGTTGCCGGTAACAGGACGCTGAGGGGAATGAGATCGGCCCGGGACAGGACCGTCGTGGTGGCCAGGTTGTCGCGCCGGGCCGTGACGGTGGAGCCAGCCAGCCGATCCACGCCGCCGACGGAGACCGACGCTTGTACGGCCCCCGGGGTGGCGGCGCTGCTCACCAGGGCTTGCAGACGGAACAGTCCGGCGCTGGCCGGCGAGATGAAGGTCGGGTTCGAGACCGTGCCTACCACCGTGACTCCCGGATCGCTGAAGGTGACCAGGATGAGGCCGATGTCGGCCGTCGACTCCCCCGAGTTGCTGATCGACGCCGTGGCCACGAACGTCTGGCCCACGCTGACCTGGGTCGGCAGGGCAAGGGAGTCGATCTGCAGCGCCGCGGGCCGCAGGACCGTCAGGGGCCCGGCGGCGGCACTGTTGACGTTCACTGACAAACCACTGGAGGCATCGGTGGCCGTCACGGTCGCCGAGCTGTTGAATATCCCCCCCGCCACAGCCGAGGAGACGGCTACCTGGAAGCGGAAGAGGCTGGAGATGCCCGGCTCCAGGGTCGCCGGATTGCCCGCCAGGGGCGTGACGGCGATGCCCGTCGTCGGGAACGAGAGGTCGATGCTCTGAAGGGACGCTGCCGTCTGCCCTCCGTTAGTGACGGGCAACGACAGTATCACCGTCTGACCCTGAACGACCGTGGCGGTTCCCTGAATGGAGCCGATGGACAGGGCCGCCTCCGTCAGCACCGTCAGGCTTCCGGCGACCGCGCGATCGGTCACACCGCTGGAGCCCGTGAGCAGATCCTCCGCCAGGACCTGGGCGCTGATGGTGGCCCTGCCCGTCGGAGCCGTCGAGGCGATGACGACCCGGAATCGAAGGGAGAGGCTCTCGCCGGCCTCGACCGTGGAGGCGTTCGCCGGATTCGTGGTCACCGTGAAGGCCGAGCTGGAGAACCGGATCGAGGCGCCTCGAATGCGGGCCGTCGTTCCCCCCGTGTTGCTGACCGGTAGAATCAGATCCAGCGAGGCGCCTCTCGAGGCCGTCGAGGGACCCTGAACGGTACCGATGGCCAGGGAAGAGGGCAGCCGGATCGGCAAGGTTCCGGCGTTCTCCCGGGTCGTTCCCGCCGACTGGCCGCTGACGGCATCGGAGGCATCGACCACGACGCGGAACACTGCGTCTCCCGTGGTGCCGTTCGGCGCTGTGGAGACCGTGAACCGCAGGACGGCACTGCTGTTCCCCGTCAGGGCGACTGGGTTACCTGGAGCGGGAGTCACCGTCAGGCCCGCGGCCGTCGTTGTCAGTGAGATTCCGTTGAGCCGAGCCGAGTTGGCTCCCGTGTTGGTCAGCCTGAGTGTCACGGCGAAGGTCTGTCCCAGACCGACGGCGGCTGGAAGCTCCAGCCTGCCCACGGAGATGATGGCCCGGGTCAGATTGGTTCGCAGAGTTGCTGGCGCTGAAGTCAGACCGGTCCGGTTGTTGGAGCTGGCGACGAAGGTGTCGATACCGGCGGCCAGATCGCTGGTGAAAACCGAAGGGCCATAGGATGGGATCGAGGACTGGGCCGCCTGGCCGTCCAGGCTTCCATCGGCAGCATCGTTGGCCAGGGTGTCCAGAAGTGCGGCCGTCGACACTCCCTTGGTGCGGGCTTGCTGGACCAGACCAGCCAGCACGAGGCCGTACTGGACGCGGGGGTCCGTGGCGGCGCCGGTGGAGGAGGTCGGGTCCGAGGGGATCGTGCTGTCCGGATTCGGGATGCCGAAGCGGTTTCCGACCTCATCGATGGCCGTCCGGAGACTGTCGGCTGTGATGGGCCCTCGCCCCTGGGCCAGGCGGAGAGCGATGTGCGTGAGAGGCGTGACGGCGATCCCCGATGTGGAAGAACCGGCTCCGATGGTCCGCAGGAGACCCAGCAGAGGATTGGCCGCCGAGATCGTATCGGAGCCGCCGGTTTCGCTGGCGAAGTCACCCGACACGGTGAAGACCAGTGGGCCCGTGTAGGTACCATCCTGAAGCCGGATGTTGAAGGTGCCTCCGGCTCCGGTGGTTCCGCTCCCGATCAAGGCGCCCTGCAGCCCTCCGGAGATCCGGAATATCGAGACCGGGCTGTTGGGCTGAAAGGGTCCCTTGAATGCCGTACCGGCGACGGTGCCCCCCGCCGTCGTGGTGGTGGCGCCGCCGGTGGTGCCGCCGCCTGCGGTGGAGGAGCCGCCGTCACTGCTCCCCGAGCCTCCACAACCGGCCACGGCCAGGATCAGGAGGAAGAGGGCGATGAATCGAGCTTGAAAGTACGGATTCACGGGTTAATGATTATATAGCAAGAATTCGGCCCGGGATGGGACGGGAGATTCCGGCGGGTCGAGGCCGGGGAGGATGGCTGCAGCGGCAGCACTGTAAGACGGAACAGGCCACATCCCGCTCTTCGGTTCGGGAGCGCGGAAGTCATAGGTTCGTCGAAGCCGAATGCACCGATCGGGACAGGCTCCCGGTCACCGGGTATCCCTTCGCCCCGTCAGAACAGCCAGTAGAGAAGAGCCGCCAGAGCAGCGGCGGCGCCCGTGGCGGCAGGCACGAAGTCCGTCCGGTAGTAGGGGATCCGTCCGTACTTGCAGTGGACATCGCCGGAGACGTCCTCACCGGCTGTCATGCGGTTCAACAGAAGCCCCAGTTCTCGGCGGACGATGCCGATGGCGGTCTTGCCGATGTCGGCTCGGGCCCGCTCCGGGTAACCCAGGTAACCGAGACCCTCCCCGGCGACCTTGGCTGTGGAGAACCAGAGAGATCGACCCTCCATGGTGACCGGAGGCAGACTGTCGTAGCCCTTGCCCACCAGGTCCGGATGGAGGTGGAGCATCATGGAAGTCTCGAAGAACCCGGCGTGTATGTCGCCGGGAAGCAGGGCCGCCTCCTCCTCTGACAGGGTGCTGTCCTGCTCGGATCGCAGCTGATCGCCGTAAGCTCCCTCGAAGTACTTGCAGACCATGGGTCCCAGGGGACTGACCATCTGGACGCCCTTGTCCCGGTGCCGGGCCGTGACCCTGTCGCAGGCTTCCTCCAGTGCCGCGATGTGGCCCGGGGCGCCGTGTCCGTTGGTCACCACGATGTTTCGAAAGCCGTACCGGGCAAAGGACTCTCCCATCTCGGTGACCAGATTTCGAGTCGTTCGCTGCCGCAGCCAGACAGAGCCCACGAAGTCGAAGGTCCAGGTACCGAGGGGGACCAGGGGGAACAGGACGGCATGCCGGTTCGGATCGCCTTCGGTGAAGGCCTCCGCGCCAGCCCGGGCAAAGGCAACTGCGCTGAAACAATCCACCCCCAGAGGCAGGTGGGGGCCGTGTTCTTCCAGCGGACTGACAGGCATGAGCAGGACGGTCCTGTCTCTGGGAAGGGCATCCAGCTGCTGCCAGGTCAGTTGCTCCAGTTGATGAATGGCCATGAATTCGGGGCTCCGGATCATCGGGCGGACCGGAGCGTCGAGACAGGGTACCACCTGGGCTCTGGAGCGGGGAGAAGGGCCCCGAAAAGGCAGGGTCTCGGCAAAGTCACAGGCGATCCGCATCAATACAGGATCGGGCCTTTCTACCCGCTTATGATGGATGCTGGGTTCTGCCTGACTTTGTCCGTGGCCCTGCCCGAAAAGACGGTGGGAGTCACACCCGGAGGTCGTGTATGCTAAAATCAATGCCGGTGAGATAAGACGGATTTTGTTGTAGTGGGGCTCTGTCCTGAGGCATGGATGGATCGTTGAGATACCTCATGCAGCAAGGGGAAGCGCGTCAGCCAACGAGGAGAACTCCGGTTGACGGGAATCGCACGGTGGGTGGTTCTTCTTGGCTCTCGCTGCGCAGCGTCGGCTCAGTTCAT
>JAJFLN010000676.1 GCA_021772705.1 Candidatus Cloacimonadota bacterium
GACATGCTTCGACAGGCTCAGGACGAACGGATCGGGAAAACTCGGCCATTCAGTCGTCCTGGATGCGGGCATCCATAGTGGGGCGAACGGTTTTATGGACAGGCATCATATGTAAAGGAAACAGCGGACCACCACACTAGAGGGGGGACGGGTGTCGGGGATCGGGTGTCGGCCGGAGAAAGACTAACAGGGAACAGGCAACAGGCAACAGGCAATGGAGAACGAACTGCTTAGGGGCCGCGCAAGAATAACTACGCAGTTTCGCATCCCATCTTCGGCCGCTCCTCAATCGCGGAATCCTCGACGTAGCCCACTACGCCTCCGGTCCCGCTCAGTCGAACCAACCGAATCTGACCCAAATCTGGGCGCGATTTCTGCGCATTTATTCCTGCCCGGCCCCTTAGGGTCGGTTTCTGATTGCACGTCCTGACAGCTTCAGGAGGTTGTGAGTCCAGCAGATGAGGCTCCATTCGGCGGTGGTGTTTGTAAGTCCTCCAGAAACTCAGACCAGCGAACCGATCACCGAAACCTGGAGTTGAGTCTGGGTCGTGCCCAATTCCTCATTGCCTGCTCCCTGTTCCCTGTTCGTTTGGGGCCAGTAGTGCGCCGGACTGACAGAATTCACCGACACTCTCCTAGCCCCAATGCCGGTGAGATAAGACGGATTTTGTTGTCGTGGGGCTCAGCCCCCCACCCCGTTGGGGGAGCCAGCTCCCCCAAACCCCCAATTGGACTGGTACGACTGAGAGTGCTGATGAACACTTGAATGACACGCGAAAGCTTGACCTGTTCATCCGGGTTCAGGGGCCAATGGCCCCTGGCGGGAGTTCGAGGGCAGAGCCTTCGTTTTCAAACATTCCTTCCACTAATTCATGGGCATTGCTCCTAGCCCCCCGCCGAGAGCCCGATCCTTGACAAAGGGATCCCTTTGCATCGAGAATTCAACGCTCGCCCGGAGGATCATGCTCCTCCGGGGGAGGATTTGCTGGATCGTGAGATCGAAGTCACTGAAGGGAGGTGACGATTGTGGGCAAGAACAAGAATGAGATGAAGAAGATTCACCGGAAGCAACGGGCCAAGAAGAAGGCCAAGGTGAAGGCCGCCATGGAGGCAGGCAAGAATGCAGGTAAGTCTTCCTGAGCACAGGGCCAGGAAGCGTCAGGAGTTCAGGTCAACCGGGGCCGGGAGCGCGGTTGCATGCTCCGTGGGAGAGTTTCTCATGACGAACCGATGATTCATGAGAATTCTGAGGCCTCTTTCCAAATTCCCTATCGAATTCCCGGAAGTCATGCTATAATCCGCCGCTCAATCAAGCTGGGTCAAGGGACGAACCTCGGATCCAGACATCAATTATAGGAAGTTTCTGGAGGCCACGATGCCTGTTTCTAGGGAATCGTCTGAAGAACGAGTTGGAGTCCTTCTTGTTGGACTGGGAGCCCTCAGTTCCACGCTGATCGCCGGTATCGAGGCGATCCAGCAGGGAACTGCAGAGCCAATCGGTTCGCTCACCCAGCTTTACCGCTGCAACGGTGATTCGAATGACCAGGCATTGAAGGACGTGCTTCCGATGGCCCGGCTGTCGAACCTCGAGTTCGCAGCCTGGGACATCTTTTCGGATACGGCCTACGAGTCGGCCACCAAGGCCGCCGTGCTCGATCCGACCGTGCTCGAGGGCGTGCGCTCTCGACTGGAGGAGCTCCGGCCGTTCAAAGCTGTCGTCGATTCCAACAGCGTCAGGAGGCTCAAAGGACAGCACGTCAAGGCGGGCTCCCTGCTGGAGCAGTCCCAGGAGCTGGAGGCGGAGATCCAGGCTTTCAAGGAAGCCCGCGATCTCGATAGGATGGTGCTCGTCCTGGCCAACTCGACGGAGATCACCCACGAGCGAGGCGAGGAGGCCCAGAGCCGCGCCAAGTTCGAGGCGGCTCTGAGGGCCGGTTCAGAGAAGGTCACGGCCAGCATGATCTACGCCTATGTGGCCATCAAGCTCGGTGTCCCCGTGGTCAATTGCACTCCCAGCCACTGCCTGGAACTGCCGGCCATCACGGAGTTCGCCAACGAAATGGGCGTTCCGCTTTGCGGCAAGGACCTCAAGACGGGCCAGACCCTGATGAAGACCATCCTCGCACCGGGTATCAAGGCGCGTTACCTGGGCCTGTCTGGCTGGTACTCCACCAACATCCTGGGGAACCGGGACGGCGAGGTGCTCGACGATCCGGAATCGGTGAAGACCAAGGTCAACAGCAAGCTGTCAGTGCTGGATTCCATCCTCGAGCCCACCCGGCATCCCGAACTCTACGGTAACTTCTACCACAAGGTGAAGATCGACTACTATCCTCCCAGAGGGGACAACAAGGAAGCCTGGGACAACGTCGACATCTTCGGATGGATGGGCTATCCGATGCAGATCAAGGTGAACTTCCTCTGCAGGGACAGCATCCTGGCGGCACCCTTGGTCCTCGACCTGGTACTTCTGACGGACCTGGCCAACAGGACCGGTTGGAAGGGTCATCAGGACTGGCTCGGATTCTTCTTCAAGAGCCCATTGCTGGAGGATCAGACTCAGCCGGTCCACGACCTGTTCAGGCAGCACATCGTTCTCGAGGATGCGTTGACCCGCCTGCGAAAGCAGAACACGGTCCGTCTCGTCGAGACCAAGTCCGCCACTGCCTGACCTCTGTCGCGAACCCGGTCCCGTCGGGAAGGAAGTTTGTCCATGATTCAGGATGTTCTGCGGCATTTGCTCATCAAGTACTACGTGGGCACTGACCCGGATCGCTGGTTTCGCCTGATCCGGAGTATTCCCCGGGAGATCGTCGAGAAGGCCCAGCGGCGAGAGTTCAAGCGGCTGATCAATCTGGTGGCCCAGAAGTCTCCCTTCTACAGGGAGAAGTTTCGCCAGCTTGACATCGATCCTCGATTCATCGAGAAACCATCGGATCTGGGAGACTTCTACACCTCCTCGAAGGATCTCCTGGACAATCCGCCCGAGTCATTCCTCTGCGGCAAGCCCGAGATCGGCTTCGAAACAACCGGGACCAGCTCGAACAAGAACAAGCGGATCTTCTTCAGCAGGTCCGAGTTGAGGGATATCGCCAAGGATTCGCCCGCTGGCCTGCTCCTCCTGGGAATGCGTGCCGGCGACAAGGTCGTCTCCACGATGCACAGCTCATTCTGGAATGCCGGAATGACCATCCAGGAAGCTCTGCGAAACTTCGACTGCTTCTTCGTCAACGCCGACAAGCTGCCCCCCGACGAGTTTTACGAGCGAGCCAAGCTCTACAAGTTTGACGTGGTCATCTGCGAGCCATCCTGGCTCGTACTCCTTTCGGACATCGCCAAGAAGAAGGGCACCTGGCCGGTGAAGTTCTTCCTCGTCGGTGGTGAGAACATGACCGAGGAGGCCCGTCGATACGCCGAGAATATCTGGCACAGCGATGTCTACATCGGCTACGGGATGACCGAGACCTTCGGCTCTGCCGGCGTCGAATGCCCCGCCAAGCGCGGCTATCACATCAACGAGTTCCAGAACTGGTACGAGATCCTGAATCCCGATGAAGACGGCTACGGAGAGCTGGTCATCACCATGCTTCAGCGTCGGTGCATGCCTCTCATCCGGTACCGGACCTCTGATGTCACCCGCTTGGTCGATGAACCCTGCACCTGCCAGATTCCCTCCGTGAGGCGAATCGGCAAGATCCGGGGACGCTCCGATGAGTTGATCAACTGCGGCATGGGAAACATCAGCCCTCCGATCTTCGAGCACGCTTTCGAGGGCATCCAGGGAATCACTCACGACTGGCAGGTCGCTGTTGTCAAGGATGGACCGCTGGACGTGATCGAGTTCCGCCTCGAGCTGGCCAACGGAACCGATCCCCATGAGCTGGAGAAGACAATCACCGCCCAGTTCAAGGAGCGGTACCCCGACTACTGGCGGAACATCGAGATGGGCCTCTACCGGCTGGCCTACAAGTTCCAGGCCCCGGGAACCCTTCGGACCAGGCAGAAGCTCATCAAGGTCGTCGACGAGCGTCACGAACTCTGGAACTCGACGATCTAGCCCCTTCAGTTCGTCCTGCTATGGGTGCTTGCGTCCAGGCCGGCTGAATGGCCGGGTCTTCCCGGGGGTCCGTTCGCCCCACTATGGATGCCCGCATCCAGGACGACTGAATGGCCGAGTTTTCCCGATCCGTTCGTCCTACTATGGATGCCCGCATCCAGGACGACTGAATGGCCGAGTTTTCCCGATCCGTTCGTCCTGAGCCTGTC